>DASULB010000318.1:0-3134 GCA_036278455.1 Chitinophagaceae bacterium
AAAAGTGTTTGGGAAAAGTTTTTCCCGGACGGCAGATCTGCATATTCATGTTTATCCTGTAACCATTGATTCCACTAGCCTGTGGGTCACACAATGGTACGATACATCGCCATTGGCCCTGGGGTTGATGAATAAGGGGAAAGCGGTGCCACCCTTCAGTCCCCGTTACTGGGAACTGCTTGCAGTAATAGCGCACAAAATGGCCGATTATGATCAAAATGTCGTATTGATATCCCCATTACAGTTAACTCAATATAAACTTAAGAACGGGAAATATGATTTTGATTTCAGTCGCTTTGATAAAACGGCGGAAATATTTAAAAAGGCCGGCGTGCTCAAAAGAGTAGAAGGAGGGCATATTGCCGGGCGCATGGGCGGCTGGGACAGCCAGATCGGCGCCACGGTTCCGATTATAAGTTCGGATACCACCGTTTTTGAAAAACATCCGATCACGGATGAGCAGGTAAGCGGTTTTTATAAGCAATTTATACCTGCCTTAGTGGATCACTTAAAGGAAAAAGGCTGGTACGGGATCTATATGCAACATATTGCAGATGAGCCTACGGATGCCAATTATGGGTCCTACGAGCAAATAGCGTCCTTTATCAGAAAGCTGGCGCCCGGTATTCAGCTCATGGACGCCTGCCATACGCATAAAATAAAATTGGATGTATGGGTTCCACAGTTGGATCTGCTGCATAAAGATTATAAATTCTACCGGCAGCAACAGGAAGCAGGCAACATAGTCTGGTTTTATACATGTATGTGGCCGGAGGATGAATACGCGAGCCGCTTCATTGAAGTGCCCCTTCTCAGGACTCGTATTATGCATTGGATCAATTTCCGTTATGGCCTGCCGGGCTATCTGTATTGGAGCTTTAATCCAGGGAGGCACGGTCCTCGTCCTTTTGCAGAAACGACTGACCAAAATGACCAGGAAGGCGGGGGCATATTGCCTGCGGGAGATTCCTATATTGTATATCCCGGCTACGGAAAACTATACAGTTCCATTCGCCTCGAAGCTATGCGGGATGGAATTTATGATTACGAGTTACTGAAAATGCTTGCACGGAAACAACCGGGAAAAGCAAAAGATATATGCCGGCGCGTGGTAATTGATTTTAATGTATATGATACCGAAATAAGATCTTTCCGGGAGAAAAGAAAACAAATACTGGAATTGCTTAGTAAATAAAAATAAATAAACAAAAATAACAGCTTATGAAATGTTTTCAGAAAAAACGATTAACCAGCCTTATTATTGCGGCGCTGTCAGTAACAGCCATGGCCGTCTTTGGTTGTTCAGGTCCTCACCAGGGAAAGGATCATTCCAAAGGTAAGACTTCGGTGCGCGATTCAATCATGAAGGCACTGGACTGGCAGATCGGCATGCAGGCATGGAGCTTACGGAACCTTACCTTTTTTGAAATAGTAGATACGATCAAAAACATGGGCCTTCATTATATAGAGGCGTTCCCGCAACAAAAGATCGGCGGAGGTCTGGATGGTGAAATGAGTTATAAGATGGACAGCAGCACACAAAAGGCTATACGTGCTTATCTGGAAAGTAAGGATATCAAATTAATGGCTTATGGTGTCGTAGTTCCCCAAACGACAGAAGAGTGGCGGCAGTTGTTTGCATTTGCCAAGTCAATGGGTATTCAAAATATTGTAACTGATCCCAACCCCAAATTTTTAGGCCTTATAGCACAGCTTTGTAATCAATATGAGGATATCAGGGTGTGTGTACATAACAATCCTTTGCCCGGGCGGCATTCAAGAAATCCCGATACGGTCCTGGCCGATATTCTCAGGGTGGGAAACGGCCGGTTTGGCGCCTGCGCGGATGTCGGTAATTGGGTAAGGGCCGGGTATGATCCCGTGCAAAGCCTGAAGAAATTACAGGGTCATGTAATGGAAGTACATATGAAAGATTTATTGGGTACGGCAGTCAATTCGGAAGATACGGTATGGGGAAGCGGGAACTGTAATATTAAAGGCGTGTTGGAAGAGTTAAATCGTCAACAGTTTAAGGGGCTGATCTCCATTGAGTGTGAAAGCCATCCGGGAGAAAATATCCCGGAGATGAAAAAGAATATGGTCTTTTTTTATAAGACTATTGCAACATTCAAATGACCTGGATTATATTAAATACCCTTTCATGGGTCACATCGGAATTTAACGACAAATAAGCGACTTGAGTATCATTAAATAAATTTAAAATCATGAACAATAACAAAAAAAGTAACGCCGATTCTCGCCGCAGATTTATCCGTAATGCCGGGTTGGCAGCCGCCGGGTTTTATATTGTGCCGCGCCACGTACTGGGCGGGAAAGGATTTATCGCCCCGAGCGATAAGCTGCTCATCGCCGGCATAGGCGCCGGGGGCAAAGGTGGTGATGATCAACGCCAATTTGCCAAGACGGGAAAAGCGGAAATAGCTTTTCTCTGCGATGTGGATGACCGCCAGGCGGCAGAGAACCGTAAATTATTCCCCAAAGCAAAATACTATCACGACTGGCGGGAATTATTTGAAAAAGAGCACAAGCATTTTGATGCGGTGGATGTAGGAATTCCCGATCATAATCATGCGGTTGTGGGTTTTCATGCCATGCAGCTGGGCAAGCATGTTTATGTGCAGAAGCCGTTGACGCACGACATCTGGGAAGCGCGCATGATGGTGGAGGCGGAAAAGCGGTATAAAGTCGTTTGCCAGATGGGCAATCAGGGCTCTTCCAGCGACGGGCTTCGCCGGCTAAGGGAATGGTACGACGCCGGCGTCATCGGGGAAGTGCATACCGTTTATTGCTGGACGGACCGTCCGACCTGGCCGCAGGCAAAACCCTGGCTGCAAAAAAATCCTCCCGTCCCTAAAGGGTTGCAGTGGGACCTCTGGCTGGGCACCGCCATGCAAAAGGAATATGAAGACGGGGTGCTGCCGTTTAAATGGAGGGGCTGGTGGGATTACGGAACAGGGTCTTTAGGAGATATGGGTTGTCATATCATGGGAACCGTGTTCAAAGTGCTGGGGCTGGAATATCCGTTCGAGGTAGCCGCGACAGCATGCACGCCTTATGTCAGCGACTGGGAAGAAGGTTACTATCCGGACAGCCCACCGCTTTCCAGCTACATA
>DASULB010000319.1:0-10790 GCA_036278455.1 Chitinophagaceae bacterium
GTGGATACTTTCTCACTTTCGATGTTCAGAAACTCATTGGCCGGCACATTATCGGGCAGCACAAATTCACCATGCGCTTTTAAAACGGAAGGGAAAATGATGCAATGAAAGACAATATTATCCTTGCCGATAAAATGTATCAGGCGGGTATCCTCTCTTTTCCAGTAATCCTCCCAACGCTCCGGCAGCAACTCTTTTGTGGCGGAGATGTAACCGATGGGCGCATCGAACCAGACGTACAGCACTTTTCCTTCGACGTCCGGCAGTGGCACCTTGATGCCCCAGTCACCGTCGCGGGTCATGGAACGGCTTTGTAAGCCATTATCCAGCCAACTCTTACACTGGCCATATACGTTGTTTTTCCAAATACCCTTTTTTGAATCGATCCATTCCCTCAGCCAGGGCTCAAATTTTTGCAGTGAAAAAAACCAGTGTTTGGTCAGTCTCTTTACCGGTGTGGAATTGCTCAACGTGGAACGCGGATTGATAAGTTCATCGGGACTGAGTGAAGAACCACATCGTTCGCACTGGTCGCCGTAGGCATTCTCATTGCCACATACCGGGCAAGTGCCGACAATATAACGGTCCGCCAGGAAAATATTCTTTTCCTCGTCATAAAACTGCTCTGTTTCCTTTTCCTCGAACTGGCCGTCATCGTATAATTTCTTAAAAATAGCGGCGGCGGTCTCGTGATGGACGGGGTTCGATGTCCGGGAAAAAATATCAAATGCGATACCCATTTCCTCAAAACTGTCCCGGATCATCGGATAATATTTATCCACGACCTCCCGGGGGGTAATCCCTTCCTTCATGGCTTTTATGGTGATTGCCACGCCATGCTCATCCGTTCCGCAGACGAATTTAATATCGGCCTTCTTTGCGCGCTGATAACGAACATAAATATCCGCCGGCAAATAACAGCCGGCCAGGTGACCGATGTGAAGCGGCCCGTTGGCATAAGGCAAAGCGGCGGTAATCAGGGACCTGTTGAATTTACTCATATTACTGTCTTAAAACTTCTTATCAGGATGGAAAGCTGCA
Organism: Chitinophagaceae bacterium; assembly: GCA_036278455.1. Classification (GTDB taxonomy): domain Bacteria; phylum Bacteroidota; class Bacteroidia; order Chitinophagales; family Chitinophagaceae; genus FW021-bin31. The sequence continues at coordinate 1,042 of DASULB010000319.1, forward strand.
TTTTTCGCCCCATCCATTGGTGAGGCACAAAGTTAATCAAAAGGGGCCACTATCCGGGAATTCTACGGCCTTCCGGAGGGTTATTCATAATTTGACGGGAATTAAAAAAAGTGCTACTTTTGCACCCCTGCCGTCACGGCAGGGCATTGCCCGATGGTGTAACGGTAGCACAACAGGTTTTGGTCCTGTCGGCCCAGGTTCGAATCCTGGTCGGGCAACAGCAGAACGCCTCATTTCCGGAGGGGAATTTTGAGGATTGGCATCTGCACCACCACAATGAGCTGCTATAAAGATGGTTATTTTGTTCTTTGATTATATTGCCCGATAGTATAATGGTAGTACGGCAGATTCTGGTTCTGTATGTCAGGGTTCGAATCCTTGTCGGGCAACCGGACAGGACAAGCGCGATTTTTTGCCGTTTGTCCTTTTTTTTATGATGTTCTAATGAACTGTTAATCAAATAGATAAAGTTAACGATTTCATTGAGAACCAATCTGGTCCCGGCTCTCTGCCAGTTTATTGCTATTTAGGAATTTATGAAGCATTCACAAGTTCTCCATCCCTTCTTCCAGTAAGTTTCAATATGAAGTGACTCTATTCACAGCTCTTTATCTCTTTATTGTCGCTTACCGTAACTTTTGATGAGTGCAAGGGGCTTGTGCTTTGAAGACAGCTAGTGAATCTAACCCCGGAGCTCGGGTATGGTTTATTTCAATTACTATTCAGGCTAAACAACAGCAGCTACACGGCTGCATTAATTATTGCGGGGGGTTAACTGGTTTATCCGCTGCACCTTTCCTCTTACATCATGGCATTACTCCGCTAGTTGCAGAGCATCATAAGGCTGCTTCTATACATCCGAAGGCACGAGCCTTTTAGTTGAAGAAGATGGCAGCTTCGTCAAAGTAAAATGCTGAACAGACTGTATAAATGCATCGAAATCCCCAAAATTACTTTTAACATGCCAATTAACTATTTTGATATTAAAAACGGAGTGATTGCTTACTCACAGAAAAATTACCAATTAAAACGTCATGGCTATTTTCCAATTGAAGTGGTATTCGCATTATCAGGACAGGTAAATATTGTTACCGATAAACATCAATATACAAATATTCAATCTGCCATTATAAATTCAAATGCACCTCATACCTTTAGTTGCCTTAATGGTGCATGCCAGCTTTATTTTATAGACCCAACTTCTTATGCAGGCAGACATGTCTTAACCTGTTACCGATTCAATAACGATAACCTGGCTTTATTGAATAATATTGAAGTTGACTGCTTCAAGGAAAAACATATCCTTCCATTTGAAAAATACAATAAATATTTCGGAGAAATAGACAGTAGAGTTCAACGCTGTATGGATTGGATAAACGAAAATTATGCTAAGGAAGGAATCAATATGGCTATGATCGCTGAAAATACTTTTTTATCAGCAAGCTGAATTGCTCATTTATTTAAGGAACATATTGGAATCTCTGTCCATCAATACATTTTATGGAAGAAAATTAAAATGGCTATAAAACTCTATACGGAAGGGTCTTCTGTTACAGATTGTGCCTATTCTTGTGGTTTTGCCGACCCCTCACACTTGAATAAGACATTTAAAAAAATGTTTGGTATCTATCCGACCTTTGAAAACAAAAAATAGCAGGATTGTACAATTTTCCATGGCAGCCGTCCCTTAATTTTGAATCAAATTAAATTTATTAAAAATAAATGCACCGCAGAGCCAACAAAAGTTTAAAGCCACAATATGGAAACTGGGTTTCAGAGAAATTGCTCTATTTTTTTGGAATAGCCTCCGGAGCTAATCTATTTGGCATTATGCAGGCAACTAAGGTTATCCTGCCTCATTTTCATAAATAGAAAAATGGTATGATTGTCAATGTAAGCTCCGGCACCGATCTTTTTATCATTCCGCTTTTGAAAGTTTATGCTGCTTCCCAATATGCCCTCGAAGGAGTTGCCGAATCAGCATCTTTTGAATTATCTTCACAGAACATTAAAGTAAAATTACTAGAACCGGGCATGGTGGAGGCCAATTTTGACGACAACACCCGAGAGAATTATGTTCCCGATCCGGGGTTGACGGCATACAACGATTACCTTGAAAAAATGATCAGGTTGTTATCGAGTGAAGATCCCGGAGAAACAAAAGTTACGGCACAGGAAGCAGCAGCAGTCATCTATAATGCAGTTACAGATGGTTCTGAAAGGCTGCGTTAGGTAATAGGCAAAGACGCAGAGGCTATGGGTGCCGGCCGGGCCTCCATGTCAGATCAGGAATATATGGGAATAATGCATAAACGGTTTGCTGCTTAATGTGATTTTGTCCAAATCAACCCAATACAATGGGAAAAAATAGATTATTTCAGTATAGTCCCACAAAAATTGGCCCCTACGTTTACAGCCTTGCAACGGTAGCAATGGGAGTTATAAACCTAATATGGGGCGATTTTGAAGCGGGACACCAACCTATTCAGGCATTTGGTGATCATATTCCTGGACGTGAAATATTCGCGTATATCGCTGCAGCCTGGTTAATTGGAGGCGGTGCTGCTATTCTGCTGCGTCAAACTGCTAAATGGGGAGCAGTAGCACTGGCAGTCATCTACTTTATATTTGCCATCTTCTGGCTACCCCGGTTTTACACAGTTATTCCGATTCTTGGCTTGCGAGCTGATGTTTATATCGGCTTGCTGACAGGGGTGTTCGAGCAACTCCTCTTGGTTGCCGCTGCTATAATAGTTTACGCCTATCTTGTTTCAGATCGTTCTTATTGGCGGCAGCATGTAATTCCAATCACTCGTTTTATCTTTGGAATCGGTTCGGTCGTCTTTGGCCTGGCACACCTGACAGGAGTCCAAAGCGTGGCCGCTCTTGTCCCGGCATGGATACCATTGGGAGGAAAAGTCTGGACCATCACCACCGGTATAGCTTTCCTTCTTGCCGGCGCCGCCATTCTCACTCATCTTCTGGATATCCTGGCAAGTCGGCTCCTGGCCGTGATGCTGCTTGTTTTTTCTGCACTCGTGCTTTTACCGTCCCTGTTTGACGGTTCCGCCGGTCACGTAGCCTCGGGCAGTAATGCTTGCAATCTCGCAGTGGTAGGCGCCGTATGGATGTTTTCTGAATTGCTTAAAGGATATTGTAGGAACCTTTCAAATCAAGTTTAAAATGACCTTATTACGCGATTAACAGGTGTAAACATTCAAAAAGAGCGAAATATGAGACTTCATGAAGTAGAAAAAGGAGACGGTTTTGGCTACCGTATGTTGTTCGGTTTCATTTCAACGGTATCAGGGATGCGCCTGCCTGATGCAGCGCGAATCGTGATGTATCATAAGGACTCCTATGGCAAACCTATGACTACCTGGACACATGCTGCCATGCGTGGAAAAAGCAGTTGGTCTGTTGGGGAGCGGGAACTTATTGCCGCCATGGTAGCCAAATGGAATTCCTGTCCTTTTTGTATTGATGCTCACGGTTCCATCGCTGCATTGGAATTGGGAGATCCGGTTATCAAATCTTCGCTTAATAATTTTCAGCAAGCCGGTATTTCAAACAAATTGCAAGTAACCCTTGCGTTTCTGGAAAAATTGAATCAATCGCCGGATAAGGTGTCGTCCAATGCTATTCAATCGGTGCTTGACCAGGAGGTAACAGTTGAGGCATTGGAAGATGCGATTGCAGTTACTGCCCTGTTTGCCATTACCGTACGTTGTGCCAATGCCTTCAACTTTACCCTGTTGGATAAAAGGGATTCCGCCCGCGCTGCAAAGCGACTGTTGAAACAAGGTTATGTATCCGGAAAGAATAAAATTCCTGTGCGTCCTGATCATCAAGTAATGGCAGAAGCGCTGCGTAAGCGTATCCTCGAAGGCCCGGGAAAGACTGATCATAAACTCCGTCAGGCCATAGCCGGGCGGGCAACAGGAGGTTTTCCAATAGAAGAACCTTATGATGAACTGGCCTTGCAAATTGGCGAAGCTGCTTATAAAGTGACGGATGAACAGGTAAGAAAAGTGGTGACCAAATCGGGAAGTGAAAAAGCTGCCTTTGAATTGATGACTACAGCCTGTGTGAGCGCTGGCCTTTATCTCTGGATTAAAGGGTACAGCGTTCTTAAAGAAACAGCATAAGAAACAGACTTAACCAAGTTGCCCTAACCATTTCTTTAAAAACTCAAAAAGGAGGAAAACAATGAACAATCACAAAACAGCAGCGCGGGAAGAATGGCTTGCAGCCCGGATGAAGCTGTTGGAGGCCGGGAAAGCACTTACCCGGCGCAGTTATGAACAAAAGATCCTTTCTCAGCTACAGCAAATGTCAGTAGAAAGATGAGCTACAGGGTAAACAGGCCATTGTTACCTTAAATTAATAACGTGATATTTGAAAAATTGCTACTTCATTTCTCAGGAATACTTGTTTCTATACATTAGAGGTGATAGTCCGGTCTCTTTCTTGAAAGTGACCCTAAATGCTTTAGGGTCGTTATATCCAATGGCATACATAACTTCATTAATGGTTAACTGGCGACTTTCCAAAAATCTTTTAGCCGCTTCTATTTTTACCTTTTGGATATAATCACTTACTGTAAAGTGTGTCGCTTCTTTAAATCTTCTTTGAAAAGTGCGCAGGCTCAAGTTTACCAGGTCTGCCAGCTGGGCCACTGTAAATTTCTCAGGATATTGTGTTTCGATTAACTGTTGAGTCTCAAGGATGGCTTCATCCTCATGAAACCTCGACCCTTCAAATATCCGGAACTGGCCCTGGTGATTTCTGTCATGCTCTATTTCAAAATACTTTGAAGCATACACAGCCGCTTCATGATTGGCCAGTTTTTCCACCAGATAGATGAGTAAATTCCAGTAAGAATTAGCGCCACCGCTGGTGTATAATCCTTCATGGTCGGTGATGATCTTTTCATCTACAAGAACAACATCGGGATATTTTTCCCTGAAGTCATTGGCTGTTAGCCAGTGGGTAGAACATTCCCGCCTGTCTAAAAGGCCCGTTTCAGCAAGCAAAAACGCGCCTACACACAAGCTGGCCACTTCGGCCCCTTTTTTATATTGTTCTGTAATCCACGGAATATATTTTTTGTTGGAAAGAACCCATTTTTCCATGTCCCCACTCATGGGAGGAATGATGATGAGGTCCGTCTTTTCTATTTCATCTATCGTAATATCGGCATGAATGGTGAAAAGGCCGCCATTCAGCCTTATGGTTTTTTCAATGCCTGCCAGTTTCACCTCAAACAAAGGCTGTTGGCCAGATTGCACTAAAAATTCATTGACCCTTTTGAACAAGTAACGGGTATTGCCAATGGCAGCGATCAAAGCCTGATATGTGATCAATACCGAAACCTGTTTCATCTAACAAATTTCCATATTTTTTTTTAAAATGGCGTGGTCCCCCCCTTAAATTGTCTTTTTTAACCATCTTTTGCGTTTAATATTCGCTCTACCTTTGCAATATGCATACATTAAACAAGCAAATAACTGTCGAGATCCTTAATTCCGATAAATTAGATGAAACCGCATCGGTTCTTTCACGGCCAATGATTTCCAAGCTCCCTCGCGTCTTAAAACGGAAGGCTGCATGGACAAAGTATAATGCTTCCGAAGAGCATCTTCATTTTCGACCTTTTGCTATTTTACCGGAAAGACAAGAAGATTGCAGTGGCTCCATCCTATTGATCTATTTTTGTGAGGTACCATATATCGAAGCCCTACCATCCTATTTCGAAACAGATAAGAAAAAAAAGTGGAGGGAACCCGAATGATTATGCTGCTGCAAGAGAGAATTGCCCGGACAATTTGTTTGTATCTGATACCCGGTATCTTTATTAAGATGAACATTACCCAATCAGCGGATCAGGGTATGGAAATATTTAAACGAAGTTTCCTTATTCAACTTTTACCAGGCATTACTTTCGCAGGAACTATTCAAAATTTTTGTTTAAGGAAAGCCCATTTAGTACCTCAGAAGAGGAAACAACATAAGAACAATTACCATCAAACGGACAAGAAGCTAGAGGAAGCGGCTGTGCCATAAGCAACATTAAGGAAGTAAGAATATTGAACCCGTCAAATTCAAAAACATTCCATAATGGCATGATCAGAACTCAAAAAGATTATTTCATCATCCTTTGTTACGACAAATCCGGCTATCTGCTCTTCGTATCCCATCTTTTCCAAATCGCATCATTAACATTGCCACCATTCCCGGCAAATATTCTTTTCGCGGAATGTATGTTCTCGAATAAAACGTGGTTACCCATTGGGCTTCCGTATTTAACAGGCCAACCTTATAATGAAGTTTTAATAAGAATGCCGGCGTCTCCCGCTCAATCTCCTGATGAATCGTTTATTCCGACCTTTTATTCTGGAAACAATCCTCTCAAGCCACATTTAAACCAATTGTGGGTCTGCAGGGCACCTGAACTACTGAAGGTGCAGCAGTAACGTCCATTTAGGATCATCGCTTGTTTTCCAACAACAACACATTGGACAGAGCATATTGCAGTTCCGAAAGAACCTATAACTCCTTTACAGCGGAACAAGAATATTGAGCAGATTTAAGCATACCACAACGCCCCCTTCAGTATAGATAGGGGAAAAGAGCATTTTATAACTCAAAAACAAAATCACCCGGCGTCTCAGACAAAGGTGATAAGGCTGCGTCTTTTTCTGAAATGATCGCCTTGTCCAATGGAATTCCCCAGTCGATTCTCAGGGCCGGGTCATTATAGATGATACCGCCTTCGCTGGGCTTATGATAGAAGGCGTCGCATTTATAAAAAACTTCAGCGGTCGGGGAAAGTACGGCATAGCCATGCGCGAATCCTTTGGGAACGAGTAACTGTTTTTTATTCTCAGCCGATAATCGGATCGTATAAGCCTTTCCATAAGCAGGTGATCCCTTGCGCATATCCACCGCGACATCCATGATCTCCCCTTCCAGCACACGGACAAGCTTCGTTTGGGCATAAGGATCTGCCTGATAATGCAATCCCCGCAATACCCCATATACCGAGCGTGCCTGGTTGTCCTGCAGGAACGAGATGTCTATACCCGCCTCCCTGAACGTATTCTCATTGTAACTTTCGAAGAAATAACCCCGGGCGTCGTTAAATATCTTTGGCTCGTATACCAACAAACCAGGGAATGAAGTTTCATGAAATGGCATGATCTGATATTGCTAAATGATGTAAATGTAAAAAGTTGAAAGACCTGACGGAACATTATTTCACCGTCCTGGTCTGTCAGCCCCGTTTTTCATACTGCTGCTCGTAATATTGCTGGTACGCGCCGCTGGTGACGTGTTCAAGCCACGGTTCGTTTTGCAAATACCAGTCAACCGTCTTCTCCAACCCTTCTTCAAATCGCACGGAAGGCTTCCAGCCAAGCGCCTTGTTCAATTTTGTAGCGTCTATCGCATAGCGCAGGTCATGTCCGGCACGGTCGGTTACATAAGTGATCAGTTTTGCCGAAGTCCCTTTTTCCCGGTCCAGCTTCTTATCCATCACCTCGCATAAAAGCTGAATGAGATCGATGTTCTTCCATTCGTTAAAGCCACCGATGTTGTAGGTTTCTCCCTTTTCCCCTTCATGAAAAATGACATCGATCGCACGTGCATGGTCATTGACCCAAAGCCAGTCGCGGATGTTCTCGCCCTTGCCGTAAACCGGCACGGGTTTGCTGTCCCGGATGTTTCTGATGGCCAGGGGTATCAGTTTCTCAGGAAACTGGTGTGAGCCATAATTATTGGAACAATTGGAGATGACCACCGGCATGCCGTAAGTATGATGATAGGCTCTTACCAAATGATCGGATCCCGCCTTTGACGCCGAATAAGGCGAGCGGGGATCATAACGTGTTTCTTCGGTAAAGTAGCCCTGCGTTCCCAGGGAACCGTATACCTCGTCGGTGGAAACATGGTAGAATAATTTTCCTTCCGGATCATCTTTCCAAAGCATGCGACAGGCGTTTAACAAGATGCCCGTACCAAGCACATTGGTCTTTACAAATGACAACGGGTCCATAATGGACCTGTCCACATGGCTTTCAGCCGCCAGGTGGATGACCGCGTCAAAACCGTATTTTGAAAAAAGACTTTCAATGGCATCCTGATCGGTGACATCCGCTTTTTCAAAAACATAGTTGGCCATCGCCTCCACATCCCGGAGGTTTTCCAGATTCCCTGCATAGGTCAGCGCATCCAGGTTAACGATCCGGTAATCAGGATATTTTGTGGCAAATAGTCGCACCACGTGTGACCCGATAAATCCTGCACCACCGGTGATCAGTATGGTTTTCATCATGGTTACTTTAAGGGGCTTAATCAGTATAATTGATTTTGATCTGGAATAATGAGAAAGCCATGGGCTATTAAGTTCAGGCGTTCTCCTTCAGCTGTAAGGCGTCTTTAAAATATTCCAGCGTCACCTTCAGCCCTTCTTCACGGGACACGCGCGGTTCCCATCCCAGCAGCGTCTTGGCCTTGGTGATGTCCGGTTGGCGCTGGCGTGGATCATCCTGCGGTAATGGTTTATATATGATCTTTGATTTAGTCCCCGTCAGCGCGATAATCTCTTCGGCGAACTGATTCAGGGTAATCTCCCCGGGGTTGCCGATATTGACGGGCAAATGATAATCGCTCATCAACAAACGGTAAATCCCTTCTACCAGGTCATTAACATAACAGAAGGAACGGGTCTGGGAGCCGTCGCCAAATACCGTCAGGTCCTCTCCTGCAAGCGCCTGTCCCATGAAAGCCGGCAAGGCACGGCCGTCGTTCAAACGCATGCGCGGCCCGTAGGTATTAAAAATTCGCACGATGCGCGTGTCCACGTTGTGAAAACTGTGATAGGCCATGGTCATGGACTCCATAAAGCGTTTGGCTTCATCATAGACCCCGCGCGGTCCGATCGGGTTCACGTTCCCCCAGTATTCTTCCGTCTGGGGATGAACATCCGGATCTCCATATACCTCCGAAGTGGATGCCACCAGGATGCGGGCGTGTTTATCCTTTGCAAGCCCCAAAAGGTTATGCGTTCCCAGGGAACCCACCTTCAGGGTTTGAATAGGCATCTTCAGATAATCAATAGGACTTGCCGGTGAAGCGAAATGCAGGATATAATCCAGATCTCCCGGTACATGTACAAATTTTGTGATATCGTAATGTTCAAATTCAAAGTCCTTGAGGCTGAACAGGTGCTCGATATTTTTCAGGCTCCCTGTCAGCAGGTTATCCATAGCGATCACCTGGCAGTCTTCCCGGATAAAACGATCACAGAGATGAGATCCGAGGAAGCCGGCGGCGCCGGCAATAAGTACGCGTTTTTTCTTCATACAACAACTTAAATATTATTAACCAATCTTTCTTCTTCCCACACTTTCATAATGATAACCCAGACGTTCCATGGCATCCAAACTAAACAGGTTCCGGCCGTCAAAGACTACCTTGCCGTTCATCACCTTGGCCATCTTGTCAAAGTCCGGAGTACGGAACAAGCTCCACTCCGTGGCGATGATCAGCGCGTCGGCGCCGTTCAGGCATTCGTATTCCTGGGTGGCGTAACAGATCCTGTCTCCCATAATGCGTTTCACATTCTCCATCGCCTCGGGGTCAAATACGGTGACGGTAGCCCCTTCATTGAGCAGAGCATCCATGATATAGAGCGCCGGCGCTTCCCGGATATCGTCGGTATTGGGTTTAAAGGCCAACCCCCAGAT
>DASULB010000320.1:0-7369 GCA_036278455.1 Chitinophagaceae bacterium
GCTGTTTTCTGCCGGGATCCGCTGGTATCCTGAGAATTGTTCTGTGCGAAGCAGGCCGTACTAAAGAAAACCATACCCAAAACCAACCTAAAGCAACGTATCCTTTTTCTCATAACATGTTTTTTTTCGTTCTATTTTTATGTTGACTACCTGGAACGATCCGGCAGAACGGCTCACTTCCATTATAGCGATGTCGCTTTATATTCTCATCCCTGCCAGCTCGTGCTTACCGGGCTGTATTGACGGTTAATATTCACGGGCCAATTCTCATCGGCTGGTTATAGTTATACTGGTTTAGCCCGGCGGCAATCCTAGCGCCCACGCGAAAGTACACATCTTGTGGCGGAAGACCGCCTCCCGTGGTCGTCAGGCTAATGGTTTGGCCTAAAAGACTATTTCCGTCGGTACCGCTGTAGGAGGTTAATTTTGAATACCGGGGATCATAATTGTTATTACCGGCGTAACGGGTGTTACTCACGTACAGGTTAATATTGGTCAGGTTACCCTGATAACCCGGGTTATCGGTACCGCGTGTAATGATCACCTGTACGGTCACCGTACTGTCGGCATTGACCAGCGGTTTCCCCACCCACTGCACCCTCAGGTAGGGCTGTACCCAGAAATTAACTGTCGCAGTGCTTTTCAGCGTAACGGTCTTGCTGGAGTCCGAAAGAACCGTGCCGCTGCTGTCGGTGAGTACTAACGGCACAAAAGGACCTTCTACCGAAACATTATAGGTGGCAGCAAAGAGCTTATCGCTATGAAAGGTGCCGTCCTGCATACTTTGAAAATACTGGGGTGTGGGAGTGCTGTCATAGCTGGTCTCCAACAGTTTCACGCGCGTTCCGCCGCCACCTATTTCGGTTTGTACCGTACTGTCAGTTCCCACATCAAACACGCTTCCCTGCAGGGCAGCCGATGGCGCCGCATAATTGTCTATGTTCCTGGAGCAGGAAGCACTCAAAAGGAAAAGGGCGCCAAGTGCGGTATAATAAACTGGTTTTCTCATGTTGCTTTGTATTAGAAGCCTGGATTCTGAATGATATTCGTATTCTTTGCGATGGTGTCCTGGGGTATCTGCTCGTAATACCATCTTGGATCAAAGGTGTACACATGGTTTCTTTCATCGGTACGCGCGTCAAAGAAATATTTTCCGGCCTTGGCGGCATAGAACGGCATCAGGATCCGGTAGATGGTCCCGTTTTGTTCCTTATCAATGATCCTCCATCTTCTCAGGTCCCACCAGGTTTTGTTCTCAAAGGCTAGCTCCTTTCTCCTTTCCGTACGGATGGTATCGATCGTCATCGAAGCAGGGGATGGAACCAGGGCCTGACCTGCCCTGGAGCGGATCTGATTAATGTGGTCAAAGGCGTCCTGCAGATAATCGGCGCCGCCCTGTCCTGCACTGTACAATTCAAAAGCCGCCTCTGCCCGGTTGAGCAAAACCTCCGCATAACGCATCTCTATCCAGGTCTGGGTCTCGTTATTTTCTTTTGTCTGGGAGACGGGTAGATTAGGATCAAGCCATTTGCGAACCGAGAACCCGGAGATGGCGCAGGTCTGGTCTCCCGTAAATACACCGCTCAATCCGGCGGGGTTCATCAGCGACCCGTCAGGCAACTTGTAAGGCGTCTGCGCCGCGGTGGCCGATACCACCAGGTTCGCCAGGGGATATTGTGATTTTGAACCGGGAGGCAAAAGTCTGTTGATTCCTCCCGTCACCGGGCCGGTATAAATACCGCGACGGATCTCAATATGCTGGCCTTTAAACTCATCGCCCGGGAAAATGACTGTAGCCCTTAAACGGGGCTCGGCATTGGCAAACAGGTCCATCGTGTTGTCATACAAAATATAATGCCCGGCTGCATCGAGGTTTTGAAGGGTACCATCGGCATTTTTGGGAATGCCGTCAAACATCTCCACAAAATCAAGTGTGGGATTTACTTCGGCGGAATAACCATTGGGACCGATGAGCTGGCGGGGTACGTTGTAGGCGTCATACCCGTGTACCGAATTGGGGTATTCGTATTCCCTGACAAAGACATTCTCTTTGCTGGCGGCATCGGAGAAAAGGTTGACGAAATTCTGATATTGGGCATTCTTGTCAGTGGCTGACCAGGAAGTTACATAAAGGCTGTAAACGCCGTCAAGCATTTTGGCGGCATCATAGCCAGCCTTAAAATAGGTGTTTGCTTCGGAAGCAGCAATGCCGCAAAGCTGATTTTTCTGGCCGTCAAATAGCGTAGCCTTATTATATTTGGCAATACTGCCTGCATAGAGCATGGCCCTGGATTTGAAGGCGGCGGCCACATATTTGTTCGCCCGCGTCCCATCATTGGCATCCGCGTTCTCCGCCGGCAGGTTCTTAATGGCAAAATCAAAATCACTGCCGACCTGATCCCAGACCGCCTTCTCAGAGGAACGCGGTATTTTCAGCTGATCAATGGTTTGGGCAGAATAGCTGAGCACCTTGTTGACAATCGGTACGCCGCCAAAGCGCTTCACCAGTGCCAGATAGGTCATTGCACGCACAAAATAGGCCTCTCCCAGCCACCCGGTAACCTGCGTGTCAGAAAAGTTCTTGGCATAGGTCGGCAGCGTTTCCATAAAATAATTACAATCCCGGATAACGGTATAGCACCCCGACCATATCTTCCAGTTCCATCCTCCGAAATTTTCCTGCATGGCGCTGGTCTGGTCACGGCTCAGGGCTTCCCCGGTAATGGCGGGGGTCGGGCTGATGATCCAGAAAAAATTCAGCCCCCTTGCAGGCGAATACCTGAAATCCTCAATCGGCAATTCACTGTAAAGGCGGGCCATATAAGCCTGTATGCCTTCCGAAGTGGAAAATACGTCAGGGTCCTGGACAATGTTTTCCGGCGGAATGCTCAATTTGCGACAGGCTGATAACCATACCAGTCCGACGCTTAAGGTGCCAGCTGTCTTTATAAAATTTATCCGGTCCATATGCTTTAAGAATTTTTATATTTTTACAATGAAGGGCTGATGGAAATTGCCCGTAAGCGGTCATTCCCCGACTTCAAGGCGTCAAAACCTGACAGTTAATCCAACGTTGTATAATTTATCCAGCGGATAGAGGTAACCGTAAGTGCCTGAAGGATGCTCAGGGTCCACGTATTTTAGCCCTGTAAAAGTGAGCAGGTTGTAACCATTCACAAATATCCGGACGCCATCAACGCCTACACGCGATAAGACTGCGCCGGGCAGGGTGTATCCCACCTCAATGCTTTTGAGCCTTACATAAGCCGCGCTGTGAAAATTGAAGGCGGAACCGGTATTGGCCGTCGTCCCCGTATAGGCGAAATTACCCGGTATCCATTTGGTGGCCGGGGCATAGGGATCAGCTCCCGGATCGGCCGGATGCCAGTTGTTCAGAAATTGCGTTAAGGCGCTTCCGCCACCCCACAAGGGGATATTCAGTTGTTCGATATAGGAGACATTATACATGCCCACACCCTGGAAGAGCAGGCTCAGATCCAGTCCGTCATAAGAACCACCGATGCTCAGTCCGTAAGTAATAATAGGAGTGATCGGCAAACCATTGGGGGAGCCGCCATAAGCGATCGGGTGTACGTCATTGCCATCGATCTGACCGTCGCCGTTCCAGTCCTGGTAGGCGTAATCACCCACCACAGTCCCGCGTCCCACATACACCGGGCTGTTAACGATCTGCTGATAGTTTTGATATTGCCCGGAGGCACCATACCCCCACTGGATCCCCTGGTTCCTGTCCGCCTGGTTAGACCGCCAGTCCAGGTAGGAGTTGCCATGCTTAGATTCCGCATAGGTCGTATTCATGGTGCGGGCATAGGAGAAAGTACCCTTGAGGTCATAGTTGAATTTACCGATGCGATCTGCGTGATCCACTTCAAAATCGAAACCCTGCGTCCGGTCGCCATTGATGTTCTCCTGCGGAAGCGTCGCCCCCACCACCTCGGGTACCTGCAGAACCGGCGAAGCAAACAGCCCCGAACGGTTACGCACGAAATAGTCAAAGGTAATGCCCAGCTTGCCGTTCCATGCGTCCAGGTCCGCGCCTACATCAAAGGTATGAGAAGTTGACCAGGTGATGTTCGGGTTGGGCAGCCCGGTGCTTTCTACCGCGTTCACAAAGGTATTGCCGAATACTGCCCCGCTCGGCAGCTGGTTATAGGAACCATGGGCGGGGTAATTATAACCGGTCAGGAACTGGTAATACAGGGAGCCGTCATCGCCTAATATGCCATAAGATGCGCGGAATTTTAAATTATCAATAAAGGAGAGTCCGACAGCGTTCTTCCAAAAGCCTTCATCGGATATGCGCCAGCCCACCGAAGCCGACGGAAAAAATCCCCACTTCTGATCAGGGGCGAATTTGGAGGACGCATCTTCCCGGAAACTGAATTCAGCCAGGTATTTGCCTTTGTAGCTATATGTCGCGCGGCCCACAAAAGAGTTGGTGGCATATTTATACAGCCCGCCTCCATCCTGGGTGGCATCCTGGTTGGCGCTGTTGCCGGCAATGATCTGATCAACGGGGATGGCCAGCTGCCTGTAGGCCGCAAAATTATCAGCACTTTGCTGACTGCCTTCATAGAGCAACAAAGCACTTACCTGATGGGCACCGCCAAAGGTATGGGCGTAATTAAGGGAGAACTGGTCGGTGTTCTGCGGATATTCATAAAACTGCCGCTGGACAAAGCTCGGGGAGTTATTCAGTGTCGGGGTATAGGTATCACTGCTGGCGTCATAATCATATAAATTATAGGATTTCTGGAACACCTTGTTGTTTTGGATCTGTGTATTGTAACTGTAAAATCCCTTCAGGGTAAGCCCGTCGATAAACGGAAAATTGTATTCAATGCTCAGCGAACCGTTAAAAAAATCATTGATCTGTTTGTTATAACCATTAATAGCGGCGTCCTTAAAAGCGATGGGATTGCCCCCATCGACAAGGCCTTTATTCAGATACTGCGGATTGTTATTGGCATAAATGGTCTGGGTAGGCAGTTCCCGCCAGGTCTCCCGGGTAGTCCACCAGAAAGACTGCGCGGGCGAGTTTTTCTGATCCATTATCGCGCTGAGGTTCAGGTTGACGGTAATGCGTTTCCCTATCCGGGACGTGACATTGGACCTGACATTATACCGCTTGTAGTTCAGGTCGTTCCCTTTTAGGAAGCCATCCTGACCGGTATAACCGGCGCTTAAAAAATATTGCACGTTTTCAGAGCCACCGGTCGCTGTCAGATTATGCTGCTGCTGTAAGGCTGATTTTTTAAACACCGCATTATACCAGTCAGTGCTTTGTTTTGTACCGTCGGTGTAAGCCTTGAAATCAGCAGGGGTGTAAACGTTGATACCGCCATTGGCATTGTGCATCGAAAGCTGATTGGAGAGGGTCATATACTCGATGGCATTGACGGCCCTGGGCAACCCGGAGGGCACCTGGGTGCCGACGGTACCCGAATAAGTGAGCTGCAGGGTACCGGCCTTTCCCTTTTTGGTGGTGACCAGGATCACCCCGTTGGCGGCCTTTACCCCATAGACAGCCGCGGCGGCATCCTTCAAAACCGAGATGCTTGCAATGTCATTGGGATCCAGCCGGGATAAGATGTTACTCGTCCCCACATTGTTGTCCCCGTTTCCTCCGGTAACCGAGAAGTCAGGCATTTCCACGCCGTCCACGACGATCAAAGGGTTTCCCATGCCCCTGATCGAGATGTTGTTTGCAAAATCACCCGGCTCGGCGGTGTTCTGGACCACCTGCATACCGGCGATCTTGCCGGTCAGCATGTTTTCCACATTCTCGTTTTTGGTGGTCACGATCTGCTGGTTGTCAATGGAGGAGACAGCATTCGTGAGGGACACCTTTTTTTGCGTACCATACCCTACTACCACCACCTGGTTCAAACCCGTCGAGGAGCTTTTTAACTGAACAGAGACTTCCACCTTATTGCCCATGGCAATATCCTGTGTTTCATACCCGATATAGCTTACTTCCAACGTGGCATTGCCGGGTGCTGCCAGGGTAAAGGTGCCCTTCGCACCGGTCACGGTCCCCCGGTTGGTCCCTTTTATCTTGACCGTTACCCCGACCAGCGGCGCCCCTTTGCTATCTGTTACGGTGCCGTGGAGGGTGACCAATGTGTCTGCCCGCGGAGGATCACCAGGAATTCTGTGTATTAATTTTACCACGATCGTTTTATTTACGATCTTATAGGCAAGGGGCTGGCCTTTAAAGCATGCTTTCAATACCTCCGGTAGCCCCGCCTGCCGCATATGAATGCTGACCCTGCCCGCCGCTTTGATATCGCTGTCAAAAAACAGGAACTGGTAACCTGACTGTTTCTCAATCTGGTGAAACACCCGGGGAAGGGATGCACCCGCTACCGAAAGTGTGATTTTTTGACCATCACTTCTCGCAGTTACCGTTGTAAAGGCGGTCAAAAGAATGAAGGCGGTTAGTTTGATCTTCATGACAATTGAATTTTTAATTGCCAGGCAGGATCCTCCCGGGCGGGCTTTCCATGCGGGGAGCAGCAATTTTCCCCGCATCCGGATATCATTTAATTGCATACTTTTGTTTTGTTTGGGTTAATGGACAATAGTCTCCGAAAGATTGTATGTAAGTTAATCTGAACATTCGTCCGTCCCGTCTGAACCACGGGGCGGTTTTTTTATGACTTTTTACTTCTTTATTTGCTTGCGATCCTTTACATTTTTATTTACTTTTTTTATTTACCCTTCTTTATTTTATTTCTACCGGCTGCACGATCACTTTTTTATTCTCCACGCCGAAGGTGACCCTGCCGGTTAATTCGAGCAGCTGCAGGAGTTCTGAAATGTTGACGCTCCTTTGGATGCCCCCGCTAAGGGTGCCTTTGACCTTCCCTTTGTATACAATATCCACATCATACCACCTCGCCGCCTGTCGCATGATGGTCGCGATATCCACGCTGCTGAAACGGAATTTACCTGCCTTCCATGCGATCACATCATCCACGTTCACATTTTTCAGCACCGTAATGGCGGGGCTCTCCCCGCGCCTGACCCTGGCCTGCTCTGCCGGTTTCAAAAAGACAGTCCGCTGATCACTGTTTTGTCCTTTCGCTACCGAAATGCTGACTGCTCCCACGAGGAGCGTTGTTTCCATGACCGGCTCATCGCTGTAGGCGTTGATATTGAAACGGGTACCGATATCCTCCACCCGTTCATTTCCTGCCATCACAATAAAAGGCATCTTACGCCGGTGCGCTACCTCAAAATAGGCTTCCCCCGTAATGGAGACTTGCCGGTCCTTTCCGGAGAAAGCCACCGGATACCTGATGGAGGAGGCGGCATTGAGCCAAACCCGGGTGCTATCCTCCAG
>DASULB010000321.1:0-3175 GCA_036278455.1 Chitinophagaceae bacterium
CGTAGTCGCCTGGCTTAACGCTTTTGACGTCATCTCCCACGGCAATCACCTTTCCAAAGTTTTCGTGGCCGATCACCAGTTCCTTACTGCCCGGGGGAGGATCGGCCCTGCCGCCGGCCACCTCTTCACGATCGGTTCCGCAGATCCCTACCTGCAATATCTTCAGTTTCACTTCATCAGGCGCGGTGATGGAGGGTTCGGGACGGTCGGTCAGAAATGCCTTCTTGGTTCCGGGAACAATGGCGATTGCTTTCATAATTTAAGCATGTATTGTTTAATAAATATAAAGGTTGAGTGGTAGTGAGGGGCCACACACGGATGTCTGATGCGTAAATATAAGGAAATTATAAGAGTCAGCGGATAAGCGTCGGGGTGCCCTTCTGTTTTTTATACTTTTAAATTGATTTTTTTTATATTTATACCACTTTTCTCACCTTTAAAACCTCTTTATGGAACCAACCCTGCAACCCCAAAGCGGCGCAGTACCCCCCACCCGTCCGAAAAACTGGCTGGTGGAGTCCATCCTGGTGACCATTTTCTGTTGTCTGCCTTTCGGGATCGTGGGCATCATATTTGCCGCCCAGGTCAACTCAAAATTCGACGGTGGAGATTACCCCGGAGCGCTGAAAGCTTCCAAGGATGCCGGTAAATGGACGAAAATCGGCTTTTTTGTCGGCATTGCCGTGATTGTGATCGGCCTCATTATCGAATTCTCCTTTTTTAGCTTTTTCTCGATGAGGGGACATTAACGGGCCCGGCCGGGTTCGATAAAACATGACTTTCACGTTGGACAGTGTACCTTTATGGTGTGCATCGTATTATAAAGGTAATGACTTTCACGCGTTTAAAAATAATGGGCCTGGTGGTTGCGATATCGCTGCTGGTGGGTGTGTATTTTGTTTTTAATCCCATCGGGTTTTCTTTTTTCCCGAAGTGCCCTTTTTATGCATTGACCCGTCTTTATTGCCCGGGTTGCGGGTCGCAGCGGGCGTTTCACGCCTTACTGCATGGTCATTTGCTGCAGGCGGCCGGGTTTAACCTGCTGGCGGTATTGGCTTTGCCGTTTGTTATCTATTCCGGCGTGGTCAGCGTGGGTAATCATTTTTTGTCCCGGCAGTGGAAACAGGATATCTTTTACAAGCCCTGGTTCGCCTGGATGGTCTTAGGACTCGTGTTATTGTTCTGGCTGCTGCGCAACTTGCCTTTTTCGTGTTTTTCCTGGATGGCACCCTGAGGGCATGTTTCCGACCACGACGGACACTAAACAGAATGGATAGGTGCGCTATCACTGAATGGTATGGAACCTATGTTATTTTGTGAGTGCTGCTCCACTAAATAAAGACTGAAAGCCTCCATCAGACGATGATTTAGGAAGGAAACCTGTTCTTATCTCCTGAATAGTCTGAATCTGGTCGCAAATACCTATTTTTATGCTGAATTGGTGACTCCATTACCGGGTTTGTTCTACCCGAAGATTGTACTTATTTTTGTGCTCATGCCAGTATTAAACCTTACTACCGTGATCCATGCGCCTGCAGGGCGTGTTTTTGACCTGGCGCGTTGCGTTAGTTTGCATAAACGCCATTTCGATCACCACAACATTCTTCCCTCCAGCGGGAAGACGAGCGGTGTGTTGGATATGCGGGATTATACGCTCTGGCAGGGGAAAATAGGGGGCAAGAAAAGACAATTCATCCTGGACATCAAGAAAATGGAAAAGCCTGAATTTTACCGGGATGAGATGCGAAAGGATTTTTTTGATTCCTTTAGCCATGAACATTTTTTCAAGGAGATCGATAACGGTACCATCATGATCGATCAGATCGAATTTGAACTTCCCCATGGTGTCATTGGCAAGCTGGTCAACCGCAGTTGTGCGGAAAAGAACATCATGGCCTTCCTCAAAGAGCGCAATAACCTGATCAAGGAATACGCGGAAGGGAATAACTGGCGGGCTATTCTGCCCTGACAGGGCCACGGACAGGCTTCTGCCCCTGCATGGTCCATCAGGGAGATGCCCCCGGATCACACCTTCTCATCCTGTTCATGACATGATGCAAAAAAAATCACCGGGAATTTCTCTCCGGTGATTTGAACCCCATTTTTTGGCTGAATCAATAGATCAATAACGGTAGTAATCCGGTTTGAAGGGGCCCTGCTGGGGAATACCCAGGTAGGCGGCCTGTTTATCGGTTAATTCATCCAATGCCACGCCGATCTTTTCCAGGTGCAGCCTGGCCACTTTTTCGTCCAGGTGCTTGGGCAGCGTATATACCTTGTTCTCATACTGGTCCGGGTGGTTCCAGAGTTCCATCTGCGCCAGTACCTGGTTCGTGAAGGAGTTGCTCATCACAAAAGAGGGATGGCCTGTTGCGCAGCCCAGGTTCACCAGACGTCCTTCCGCCAGTAAGATAATGTCCTTTCCGTCTATGGTGTATTTGTCCACCTGTGGTTTGATCTCCACCTTTGTGCCGCCATTGTGCTTGTTCAGCCAGTCCACGTCGATCTCGATATCGAAATGACCGATGTTGCAGACAATGGTTTTATCCTTCATCAGGCGGAAATGCTTTTCGGTAATGATGTCGCGGCATCCGGTAGTGGTCACGACGATATCCGCTTCCTTTACGGCATCTTCCATTTTCTTCACCTCGAAGCCTTCCATAGCGGCCTGCAGGGCGCAGATCGGATCGATCTCCGTAACGATGACACGGGCGCCGGCGCCTCTGAGGGATTGCGAAGACCCTTTCCCCACATCACCATAACCCGCTACTACAGCCACCTTTCCAGCCATCATCACGTCGGTTGCCCGGCGGATGGCATCCACGAGACTTTCACGGCAACCGTATTTATTGTCAAATTTAGACTTGGTGACCGAATCATTGATGTTAATGGCCGGTATGGGCAGGGTGCCGTTTCTCATGCGTTCGTACAGGCGGTGAACGCCCGTAGTGGTCTCTTCGCTCAGGCCGCGGACATGCTGTACCAGTTCGGGGAATTTATCCAGCACCATGTTGGTCAGGTCACCCCCGTCATCCAGGATCATGTTGAGCGGGCGGTCTTCACTGCCGAAAAAAAGCGTCTGCTCAATGCACCAGTCGAACTCCTTCCCATTCATGCCTTTCCAGGCGAATACCGGTACACCGGTGGCGGCGATCGCCGCGGCGGCGTGGTCCTG
>DASULB010000322.1:0-14941 GCA_036278455.1 Chitinophagaceae bacterium
CACCATAGTAATTTCCAATTAAGGCATCTATGCTTGTCGCGGTGGGTCCCGTAACATAATAGGAAGAAAGGTCGTTTTTAAGCGGGAGGACGCCATTGTTTTTCAAAAGGACGATGGACTCAGCGGCCGCTTTCCTGGCCAGGGCGCGGTGCGGTGCACTGTTTACCACACTGACGGGAATGGCGTCATAGGGATTGCTTCCTTTTGGATCATACATACCGAGCCGGAATTGAATACGCAGGAGCACGGCCAGGGCACTGTCCAGGTCATTTGTGGTGATCAGGCCTTTCTTCACAGCTTCGGTCAGGTTCTCATAGGTGTCACCGCAATTCAGGTTGACACCTCTTTTCAGGGATACAGCGGCCGCGTTCAGGGCGCTCTTCGCGTAGTGATGCCCCTGGAAGATGTCAGCGATGGCGCCGCAGTCGGAGGTAATGTATCCGGAGAATCCCCATTTCTTTTTCAGGATGTCATCCAGCAGAAAAGTATTGGCGCAGCAGGGTTCGCCGTCTACGGCGTTGTACGCGCACATCACGCCCGCCACCCCCGCTTTTACCAGGGCGTGAAAGGCAGGCAGGTAAGTGGCGTACAAATCATGGGTAGAGACTTTGGCGTCAAAGGAGTGTCGCTCTTTTTCGGGTCCGCTGTAGATGGCGAAATGTTTGGCGCAGGCGGCTACTTTCAGGTATTTGGGGTTGTCGCCCTGCATGCCTTTGACAAAAGCGACACCCATCCGTGAGGTAAGGTAAGGGTCTTCCCCGTAAGTTTCCTGCCCGCGTCCCCAGCGGGGATCGCGGAAGATGTTGATGTTGGGACTCCAGAAGGTCAGACCGCCATACTGGTTGTGATAGCCTTTGGCCACGGCCGCATTATACATGGCGCGACCTTCATCTGAAATAGCGCTTGCCACCTTCTTTTCCAGGCTGTCGTCAAAGGTGGCCGCCAGCCCGATGGCCTGCGGAAAGACTGTTGCAGGCCCCGAGCGGGCAATGCCATGCAATGCTTCGCTCCACCAATTATAAGCCGGAACATGCAGGCGGGGAATGGCGGGGGTGCTGTTCATCATCTGGGAAACCTTTTCGGGCAGAGTCATTCTGGAAATAAGATCGTTTACCCGGGCATTAATGGAAACCGCAGGGTTGAGATAACCTGCCGTGGTTTGTGCGCTCAAAGATGGAGAAAGAAAGACTGCGCCGATAAGAACAAGGGTATAAATCTTTTTCATATGCTATTTATAATGGCTGGCAGGTTTTTAATGTCATTTTAACGTTTAACCTGAACGTAAATATACAAACAAATTTTAAATTACAACCGATTGCATTTATATTTCGGGGTTTTAACGTTATATTAACTTTATGAATTAGGCTTCTTCCTGTGATTTAACTGGAACAGGAACCGATCTAATAGTGGATTTGGTTATAAATTATTGTATATGTTGCTATAATAAATATAATTTTTATCAATTCAATTAATTTAGCTTCCCTAAGCTTTTATGTTATAGATTTGCGGCTTATCCAACCGATTTCATTATAATGAATAAGGAATGTACTATTTATGACATTGCCCAAAAGTTGAAGGTTTCACCATCCACCGTCAGTCGTGCCCTTAATGACAGCTCTTTGGTGAGCAAAGTCACCCGGAAAAAAATACAAAACACTGCTGCTTCAATGGGTTTCCGCCTGAATACCTTCGCCAGCAGCCTTCGAACACAGAAAACACAAACGATAGGGGTGATCATGCATGAATTGAGAAGCAATTTTATGGTGTCAGTCTTATCGGGGATTGAGAAAGTAACGAATCGGGCCGGTTATGATTTAGTGATCGCCCATTCTTCGGAAAATTATCAAAAAGAGATGGCCAATGTATACAATCTTTTTCACAGGCGTGTCGACGGCTTGATTGCCTCCCTTGCTTTTGATACTCCCAATCTCGATCACTATCTGCCTTACAGGGGAAAGGGAATCCCTGTTATTTTTTATGACCGGGTTGATGAACTGGCTGACTATCCAAAGGTGATTATCAATAACTATCAGTGTGGGTATGAAGCTACCAGGCATTTAATTGAAGAGGGATGCTCCCGTATTGTGCTGTTAACCGCAAGCCTGGAAAGGAATGTTTATGCGCAAAGACATCGCGGGTATATCGCTGCTTTAAAAGAAGCGCAAATACCGGTTAAGAAAGAATATGTAATCGTCAAAGATTTATCTGAGCAGGGTGCGCTGGATGCCGCCAGTGCTGTTTTAAAAATGGATCCCAGACCTGATGGGGCCTTTATTACGCATGATTTTTCTGCCGCAGTCTTCATGAAGGCCCTGAAGAGGAAAGGTATAAGGACTCCTGAGGATATTGCCATCGTCGGCTTTAATAATGACCCGATCTGTATGCTGGTGGAGCCTCAACTTTCCACCATTAACTATACCGGTCCCAAGATTGGTGAAGCGGCAGCAAATCATTTGGTAAATCATCTGGAAGGTACTGTATCGTTGGCTGATACCGATACAATTATTATTAAATCCGAATTGATCATACGGCAATCATCATTACGGAAGGGAGCAAATAGCTAGACGGATTCTATCCGCAATAAACCGGTAAGGTTTTTGGTAGAATGTACTTCAGTCATATGGGTGATGCAACCGGTATGCCAAAGCCTTGGTGTACCTTAAGGGCTGTTTGGTGTTGACAGCTTCCGTAAATTGTCGGGCCTTATGACCTTGACAAGGGATCATTCAGTTTCTCTGATGCTTCCAGGAAATCACACCAGATTTTACTTTGTTCCAGGTTGTCGTGGCCGTTCCTTTTGGGCGGCTGTGCTACGGTTCCATCCGATGCGATAAAGGCACGCACCAGGTCATAAGAGCGGTGTACGTTCAGGCTGGATAATTTACTTCTGATCCAGCTCTCGCGATACCATTTATCAAAAGGTGGCCTTTCAGCCCGTAGGATCTCGAGCTCTAATTGTTCCAGCGGCGTAATAGCCTGGTGGATATAATTCCAGGCTTTTTGGGGATCATTTTCTTTAAGTGCCTGGTGCAATAATAATGCAGCCTGCGTGGGGCACCAGTCAAAGGACAGGCCAAGTTGTGTATTCTCAAAAAAATATTGCTGCTGGTCAGCGGTCATGCTCCTTTTGCATTTTGTAATAAGATCCATAACAGCTTGATATTTCTTCTCCCTGCTTTTTAACAGGGCGATGTCTTCATCGCTGAGAGGCTTATAGGCTTCTCCCTTGAATTTTTTTACAAGGTGATCGAGTAGCGCCCATACCTGGTCGGCGGCAAACCAGAGTTTCTTAGGTTCATACAGGATCTCATAATATTGGTGATAAACTTTGTCTTTATCCGGGGCGTTGTCCGGCCCAAAATACTCATTGTTCCACCAGTTGATATATGCGTTGCCCGGGTCATTTTTTTCCAGCACTGCAGGTGCATCCCAGCAAATCTCCGCTATCAGGCGTGCTTCCATAATATAATCTCTCAATTCCGATACATTCACCAGCATATATTCTGTCGCACCTGATGAAATGATATTTTTAAATTGTTCAGTGATCGTATAAGGCGATACGATGTGGGTGCCTTGCTTATGCAGGTCCCCTCCGTAATAGGCCAGGTGATAATATACACCGTGCTTCCATTTGCCACGATGTTTGGGCAGGCCGCGCATCACGCCGTTATTGTCGTCCGGCCAGACGATCACTACATCTTCAGGCAGCCTGAAAGCATCCCTTTCGGCCTCGTATTTATTGAGCATCTCAGTATAAAGCGTAAAGGTGTAAACCGGTGGTTCACTACAGGGCAATAAATCCTTTACTGTTTTTACCTGTGTTTCAATGACGGTATTAAAAACTTTTGTCTGGTCTTCTTCTGACATATCTTTGGGGAACGGGTAGCCATAGTCATTGGTGCCGCGTAAGCCCACAGGCCAGATGCAGTTGAGTTCTTTATTTTCCCACACGCCACCACGCCAGAATTTCACCATACCTTCCCTGTTTTTAAACCAGTTCCATTCAGGACTTACTCCTCTTTTTTCAGCGAGGTTAAACCGTATGATGCCAAAGGGATTAGACAACAGCACATCATAATGGTGAGAAGTGTAGATCAGCCCCCAGTCACTGGCGCATTTCTGCACTTCATAGCGGCGATGAACACGTGTATAAGGTGCTACCATATTCATTCGCAGCCGAAGGGCTGTTTCAAAATATCGCTGATACCAAAGGATATCAACGTCTCCTACACGCAATGGATAACCGCTCCATTCAAAAGGGCGTGGAAGAATATCCTCATCATCGTGAAAGAAGCCACGATATTTAATGGTAGGTGAGGAGGCAGTGTAGTCCGTTTTCTTCATGACCAGTTTTTCAGCTTTTTCCGGCTGATAGCCGGTCCAAATATAGAGTGGATCAATGCCCAGTCTTTCACATAATGTGTAAACAGCAAACGCGGTCCCGCGAAAATCAGCGCCAATAAGCCAGACTGAATCACCCGTTGTAATGATCTTAAAAGCCTCCCATTTACCTTTGATATCATCGGTATGGATGTTGTCAGGAATGTCACCGTTACCAAGTGTTATTACCTGCATGCTGGTGATCCCTGTTTTTGCAGCGGTTGACAATGCCGGTGTATGTCCGCTGATCTTTTGAATATCTTTGGCCAGGAAGCTGGCGGCCTGCTTCACCGCCGAATGTTCTTTGTCATTCATTACAATTTGGCAATCTTTCCCTGGTGCCGCCAGGACGATGTCCCCTGCTTCAGCGGCTTCTTTTCTGATCCAGGAGCCGCGTCGGGTATTCCAGTTTGTTTTTGACTTTTCCGGGAGGCCTTGCGGAGCACCATTATCCTTTTTATCCTTTTGAACAGGAGGGAACATGCCATTTCCTGAAAACGCCAGGCCGGGGGCACTCAATGTGACTAAACCGAGATTTCTGATAAAATTTTTTCTTGAAATATTCTTTTGCATAATTTATTATTTTGATTTAGACTTTATTTCCCATGTAAGTTCATCGTTCCTTCTATCCCAAGTGCTTCAGCCAGCGCGTCCAGCATACCATAGCCAAAACGATTGTCCGGCAAAAGATAGTGGCCTTCTGTCCATTCATTCCAGCAGGCAATGGTGAGGATGGGGGGTACTTCTTTATGCTTGTTCAGATAAACAAAGGCCGCCTGTACGAATGCTTTAAAAGTTGCCGGATTTTCATTCTTAAAAATGGTACATCCGGGCCATACATCCCTGTCGGGTTTTTCCGGCCTTGGATGACGCGGGATATAGCGCGGTGTAGAATCCCATCCGGGTGCTACTGCCGGTATATAGGGCACTTTAAAGGTATCATATTCTTCTTTCCATATTTTAAAGGCAACATCTGCCGCGGCCACTTCATAATCACAGAATTCCTGGTCTTTCGGCTGATAACGTCCGGCCGCCCAGTCCAGAGGGTTATAAGAACCTGCAGTATTATAGCCTACTGCGACACTGTTGGGAGAATAGAAACCGGAGGAATGGAAATGAATATCCGGATACCCCAGTTGCCGCGCATAATTTCTCAGGTCGGCGAATAGTTTTTTGGCCGCTGCCAGTCCGATGCTTTTTTCCAAATGATTCGGATCCCAGATGCAAAGCACCGGGTGACCATTGATTTTCCAGTAATTTGGATAATGAAAATAACGGGAAATAATATAGGTCATACTTTCCCAGCAGGTTTTTACATTCTGGTCGGGCGGGTCGTAGCTCGGCGGGTATTTAGGAACACCATTGGTTTGCCGGGTAGGGAACAGAATGTACCACGGATGGTTGGTCCACATGCAGGCAAATTTGATAGCCTCCCTGCCCGACGATTCCAGGAAGCCGTTTTCCAATGCTTCATGCAGCGCAGGCTTGCCGTCATACCAATACCAATCCCATATCAACACGTCGATGCCGTGTTGGCTGGCAATTTTATTATACCGTTGCCAGGTGGAAGGTTTGCTTTCGTCCAGCTCGCCCAACAGCGGCCCGCGTGGTTGCTGATGACCCTCAAACCACGGGCGGGCCGGGCGTAATAAATTGTACTCTGTCCAGCCGGGACCATACAAATGATCCTGCAATGCGGATGAATGATAATCCGGAAAAGTATAGCATGCCACGGTGAGTCCCTCCGGCTTCTTCAGGAATGCCGGACTACCCGCCAGCATTTTGAGGTCCTGCGGCAACCGGTATATTTTACCGGGTGGGGCGTCCAACGTCGCCTGCTTCCCGGTCTTTTTTTCTTTAGCAGTAGCAGCCGTTACGATGCCCCCCAGTCCTGTTGTGGTGGCCGCTACGGTCAGGGAACCTTTACTCATTTTATCCAGGAAAGATCTTCTGTCCATCATTCAGTTTTTAAAAGTATGCCATTAAAATTCCCTGGAAGGACTCCAAGATCCTGATTGATCTTAGCCGGTCTCCCAGCGTCAGGTGTATCTTTCGCAAACCAATGGCTGGTACCATCAGTGCCGGCGACAGCGCTTTCTTTAAGCAGCGGACGGATTGAACTGGTCCGGGTTCCCGGATTCAATGGATCACCATCGGGCATCAGTGGCAACCTTCCCACGGAATAACAGCCTCTGCCGAAATAAATGAACAGTACATGCAAGTCAAATGGTTTTAATACTTTGGAGCATTTATGAATGCAGGTATGGCCGACTCCTTTTTTTTCGCGATTATATATCAGTTTGAATATCCGCACATGGCTCCTCTCCGGGGGATGTGGATTGTCCCTTTCGGTGGTGCACAGATGCTGTGGGAATGTTCCGTTTGCCTTTTCCGGCCCTGTCATATAAAGTGGTTCATCATTTTTAAAATAGCGCCACGAGTGGCCGGTTGGCTGGAACTCTGAAGATTTTTTTCGATCATGTACCTGTAAATGTATAAAGAAATTTTAAAACTGTAACCGATTGCATAAGTTTTTCTCATTTTAACATCCGTTTAACATGCTGTGAAGTACTGATGAAAATGAATACCGGGATTACCAAAAGGCATCCAGTATAAAGGAGATGGGCTATACATGCTAAAAGCAATATTATTAAAGTCAAATCACCGGCTAAAAAAATAAACTTCCTTCTATTTAGTTTAAATCCCTAATTTTGTGTAGTATTACAACCGATTACATGGAAAATATCAAAGAGGTTACCATTTATGATATCGCCCGGAAATTAAAAGTTTCACCGGCAACTGTCAGCAGAAGTCTTAACAACCATCCGGCAGTAAGTAAAAAGACCAAGAAAAGGATCACGGACGCTGCCAAGACGATGGGCTACCGGTCGAACATGTTTGCCAGCAACCTGCGTAAACAACATACCAACACACTCGGTGTCATTGTACCAAAACTTAACAGTAATTTTGTTTCCTCCGTACTCGCGGGCATCGAAAAGGTTGCCAACAAAGCGGGATACAACCTGATCATATCCCAATCACAGGAGAATGAAAAAAAAGAAGTGGCCAACGCTGCTACCATGTTTAACAGCCGGGTGGACGGACTGATCGTTTCGCTGGCTTTTGATACCAAAGACCTGTCCCACTTTGATCCTTTTTTTGATAAGCAGATCCCCGTAATCTTTTTTGACAGGGTAAGTGATGACAAGTCAAGTACCAACGTGGTGATCGATAATTTCAAGGCGGGTTACGACGCGACGAATCACCTGATAAAACAGGGCTGCAAAAACATTGCCCATATTACAGGAAATCTTTCGCGCAATGTATACGCCGATCGCCTTAAGGGATACCGGCTCGCGTTAAGCGAACACGGTATCACCTTCCATAAGAAACAACTCCTCATTAATAACCTGGACGAACAAAGTGCGATCGAAGCCGTGGGCGAGGTGCTGGCCCTGAAGCCACTTCCGGACGGCCTTTTTATTGCCAATGATAATTGCGCGGCGGTTTGCATGCACGCTTTGAAAGAGGCTGGTTATAACATTCCCGGTGACATAGCCATCGTTGGATTTAATAATGACCTGATCAGCAGGGTGGTAGAACCGAACCTGACCACGATCAATTATCCCGGTCAGCAAATGGGGGAGATCGTAGCGCACAACCTTGTCAATCACCTGGCCGGCACCGCGCCACTGACAGTGACCAATACCATCATCATTAAATCAGAATTGATCGTACGTGCCTCCTCGCTGAGAAAAATGAAAAACAAGAAGTAGTAGGCAGTTAGAGTCGCTTTAAAATAAGAAATAAATAGCTCCATTAAATTAAAATGCAGACAAAACAGAAAGTCGCCATCGTTACGGGAGGCGCGTCCGGCCTTGGATTGGCCATTGCCCGCAAATTCGTTACAAGTGGCATATTGACGATTATCATTGGAAGGAATGAAAAAAAATTGCAAAGCGCTCAGGAGACATTGGGGGAATTATGCGTGCCTTGTGTCTTTGACCTCAGCCGGCGGGGGGGAATCCCATCCCTTATTGACAGGATCCGGAAAGACCACGGCCGGATCGATATTTTGGTGAATAATGCGGGCATCCATTTAAAAAAGCCCCTGGTGGCGGTGACCGATGAGGAGTTCCAGGAAGTGATCGCGACCAACCTGCTGTCGGTTTTCAGCATGAGTCGTGAAGTCAGTAAGGTGATGACGGAGCAAGGTTCTGGCAGCATCTTGCAAATCAGTTCCATGGCGGCTCAGTACGGGATGCCGCTGGTGATCGCCTATACGGCGGCCAAGTCAGGGGTGGAGGGAATGACACGCGCCATGGCGGTTGAGTTATCCCCCGGTGGGGTCAGGGTAAATTGCATCGCCCCGGGCTTTATTACGACCGCCATGTCATCAGGGGCGATGGATAACGACCCCGAGAGAAAACAAAGGGCCCTGGGGCGCACGCCCATGGGAGCATTCGGGAAGCCGGAGGATATCGCGGAGGCTGCCTATTTTCTAACCTCCGATGCGGCGAAATATGTTACCGGAACTGTGCTGCCTGTGGACGGTGGGAACGCCATCGGCTTTTAAGCGCCGGCGGCGGCCTGGTTCCCTGTTAATTGCTGCCATATGACATCGTGGACATCGGTGGCTTGCAGGGAGGCCTCCCTGAAGGGCTTTTCACTGATCAGCACAGGATGGTCCGTTGCCAGGGTGCCGGTTCTTCCATGAGAGCCCTTTACCAGCCGGGCATCCAGCGGAATGACATCCATCAGATAACGCAGTCCTGCCTTTTTCCTCAGCAGTTTATAACCGGCCCGTAACTTGGAAGTCATGAACATTTCCACGGGATCATACCCTGGTTTGTTATGGATGGCCACCAGCCGTGCGAAATCAGGAGCCTTTTGGTCATCCAGCCAGTAATAATAGGTAAACCAGCTTTGTGTGCCGGCGATGGCCACCAGATCGCCGGCGCGTTCATGATCCAGGTGATGACTTTTTTTCCTTTCGTTATCCAGGATCAGTTCAACGCCGGGGGTCTTTTCCAACAGGTCCCTCACCTGCGGGAGCACGCTTTTGTCATTAACATAGATGTGCGCCACCTGGTGGTCCGCCACGGCAAACGCTTTGCTGGCGCCCGCATCCAATAATTCCAAACCTCTCTCTGTACGCACCCGCAACAGTCCCTTCTCCCTGAACAGCCGGTTCAGGTGAATCGGGTTATTCACATCTGTGATCCCATATTCGGAAAGCAGGAGAATGTTGGCATACTGGTTTTTATAAAAGTGAACAAGGTCTGCCACCAGCTGGTCGATCGCTTCCAGCTCGGCGCCGATGCGACTGATATCTTTGCCGAATTTTTGCAGGCAATAGTCCAGGTGTGGCAGATAGATCAGCGTAAGGGTGGGGTGATACTGCTCTTCCACGATCATGGAAGCGCGTGCGATCCATTGGGAAGATTTGATGTTCGCCCCTGGGCCCCAGTAACTGAACAAAGGGAATGCCCCCAGTTCTTTTTGCAGATGATCCCGCAGGTTGGCGGGATGGGTATAGCAATCGGGTATTTTCCTGCCGTCGGACAGGTAGTTGGGCCTCGGCGTCAGTGAAAAATCGACGCTGGAATACATGTTATACCACCAGCACATATTGGCACAGGTGAATTTTGGATCCAGTTGTTTTGCCTTGTCCCATATCTTTTCGGCCTGTACCAGCCTGTTGGATTGTTGCCAGAACTTCACCTCGCAGGTCGTCCGGTTATACCAGCCGTTGCCCACGATGCCATGATCCTCAGGCCATGCGCCTGTCAGGTAGGTGGATTGTACCGCCGTGGTGACGGCAGGAAGCATGGGGGCTATGGGGGCTATGTGATGTGCCGCGGACCACTTCTTCAAAAAGGGAGTATGGTCGCCGATCACAGCCGATGACAGGCCTACAATATCTATAACAACCGTTTTGTTCATCATTTTTTGCTTTATGCCGTCAGGTGATTTGTTCCAGGACCCAATGCATTTCCCTGATAATGGATTCCTCTATGGGGATCTTTAAATTTTCAGGGAGCACATCCCAGCTGTAGGTTTCCACTTCCAGATGATTCGTGAGGTGTAACAGGGTTTGTCGCCGGAGTGCTTTGATCACCTCGTCCTGCGTGGAGGAGAGCGAACCGTAATGACTGATGAACAAAGGCACATGAAAATGGGATCGCCATTGTTCCGCCTGCAAGGCCACGGGATCCGCCAGGGCACCGGACAGGTCGGCATAGTGAAGCAACTCACCGCCTTGCTGCCACGCGACCACCTGGTGCAGGTATACCGGCTCATCAAATCTTTGTAATTCATCCGTCAAAGCCGCCCGCTGTTCGCTGTTCTGTGGCCACAGTACCTTCAGGGCCGAGCTCAACTGCCATTTGCCGATCTGTATCCCGTGTCTTTGTATGCGGGTGAGTACTTCGTCCATATCTTCAAAGCCCACCGCGAAATGGCAAACGTCATAACACAACCGGAGATGTCTGGTGATGACTTCAGCCGCTTCCGTCTCCGGCAGAGAAAATTGATCCTGCAGCAGGACGGTTCCTGTGGGAAGCAGCGTGTCGTGGTACCAGTCTATAAATTCATTGGCATTTCCGATCATTCCATCGGCCTCCGGTTCTACGTCCAGATGGAGCACTTGTCCCGTACTCTGGTAGATCTGGTGCAATTGCGCGATCACCTGGACCATTTGCCAGGTACTTTTTTCCATGACAGCGGCCGCCCGCGACTGATCGTCACCGAACCAGTGTTTATAAGAAAGGGGCGAGGTGGAGACGCCACCATCCATCCCTTCGGGCAATAATGCCGCCAGGATACGGAACAGGCGCAAGGTGTATTGCAACCGTTCATTGGTCGACCAGTCCGGTGCATGTACCTGGTCTTTTACCCGGCCGTGGTGAAACTGGCCATAAGGGAAGCCATTCATGGTAAATACATAGCAATCATGCTTGCGAAGCCACCGATTGAATTCCTTTAGCGGTCCCTCCTTGCTCAATTGCAGGGATGCCTTATTGGACAGACGGAGCCCGATGCCCATGGGGGTGCCCGGTGAAAGCCGTTCCCGAATGCCGGGGATATGCGTTTTCAAAGCGGTAAAATGCTCTTCCCAGGTCTCCCCGGGGAAAATATTGGTGCAGAAAGTGAGCTGTCCTATTTTTGTTTGCATGTTGATTTTGATCTGATCAAGACATTTTCAGACAGGCACTTTCTTTCAGTGCCCTCATGCATTCTCCAATCACATGGTGATCCATTTCGTGTGTGTTCAATCCCTGGCCGATGCTCTGCAGCAACATGATGGTTAATTCGCCGCCCAGATGCTCGCGGAATTCTGTCAGCCCGTCTAGGAGCGCCGCATCTTCCAGTAAGGGATGATACAGATCAAATTGGAGCTTTTTCAGCAATGACAGGATGCGTCCCGCCTCCGATTCGGTTAACCAACCGATATGTTGGGAATACAGCGTATCCAAAGCGATGCCGATTGCCACCGCTTCGCCGTGGAAGAGTGAAAAACCGGTGAGTTGCTCCAGCTTATGCGCACTCCAATGACCAAAGTCTAATGGGCGGGAAGATCCGCTTTCAAACGGGTCGCCCGAAGCGATGTGTTGAAGATGGAGTGCCGCGCAGCGGTAAACCAGTTGCTCCATGGCTGCCATGTCCCTTTGTACCAAGGCGCCCGCGTGAGTTTCCAGCCAGTCAAAAAAGGCCTTGTCCTTGATCAGGGCCACTTTCACTGCTTCGGCCATACCACTGCGCCAATTCCTGTCATCCAGGGTCTCCAGAAAGTCCAGGTCGTTAAAAACGGCCAGTGGAGGGGAAAAGGTCCCAAGGAAATTCTTCTTTCTCAGGAAATTAACGCCGTTTTTTACGCCCACCCCGGAATCATTCTGTGATAGTACGGTCGTGGGGACACGGATATGGCGGATGCCACGGTGGGCGAGGGCGGCTGCGTATCCTGTCAGATCAAGCAGGGAACCACCTCCGATGCCGATTACATAAGAATGCCGGTCGATTCCGCAGTGATCGATGGCGGTGACGATTTCTTTAAAGTAACCTTCCTCATTTTTCACGGCTTCGCCGCCTGGAAGAACGATAAAAGGCTCGACAGGGGTAATACAAGGGATACTTTGAAGGTAACGCGCAATCTCATTTTTTAAATGAGGATGGTGCAGGACCATGCCTTCATCCAGTACAACCAATGCCTTACGCAGTATGGGTGCAGTGGCGTGGTCTCCAAAAAAATTCCTGAGGTCCGGGTTGTCCAGGTGAAAAAGATGTTTTGTGAAATAGACCGGATATTGATAATTGATCTGGAAGCGTTGATTTAGAATTTTCATCTCCTCTTTCTTTTACACCCACGTGATGGTTTAATGATCTGAATAGTGACTGCTTGTTTAATCTGATGATTGTTCCGTGCCCTAACTGGGCACGCATGCCCCGGCTAAAGTACAGAAATAACCTGTAGCTTGGAAAAACTTATTGATTAATGGGTAATCCGGTCCGGAAGGGCTTTCTTTAGGTGACCGCGAAATGCCGCGCCATCCAAAGGGAAAGTGGCAATAGCAGAGCGGTAACCATCGCCCAAAGAAGGCCGGCACCGGCGGCCACCCAGCAGGCATTCAACAGGATGAGCGCCAGCACACCGGTTTTAACCGCCCGCCCGATGCGGGGCGCGGAGGGGTCTCCCAAGGCATTCATCGTGGAGGGAAGAACCATTACAGCGAAAAGTAACAGGAAAATAAGGGTGATCGCCAGTTGATGCTTCAGCAGACCTACGCAAACCACTGCTGCCATAACGATCAGATAGCATATCAAAGCCGTGATCAGGGAAGACCGCCGTCCGCCATGTACTTCCCCCCTGCTGATCAGGGTGATGGCAGCGATATAAATGACCGGGACCACGGCAACCCACCCGAAAAGAGGCAGCCCCCCCGGTAAAATGCTCATGCCGAGCAACACATCCAGCCCCCGGCATAACCCCATGTTCACCGGCCCTAAAAAGCTTTGGTGTTTTCCCCACCGGTCGTAGGTCACAGCCGCCACGGCAATCAGCAGTGCGAGTCCCATGCTAAGCGCGCTTTGCCAGGCGGCGAGCAGGATGCCCGCCATTAACAGGGCAATCCCCAGGACGGCGGCTCCGGTCTTAGAGACCTTGCCGCTGGGAATAGGTCTTTCCGGGCGTTCTCTGCTGTCCAGTTCCGCATCGAATACGTCATTGAGCACCACGCCGCCGCCATACAGGCAGGCGGCTGAGAGACTGAGTAATGCCACGGCGGCCAGTTGCCCCGTGGGCAGGCGAGGTCCGGTTACCAGTCCTGAAAGCGCAATCCCTGCCCAGATATCCGATATGGCGGTCAGCAGGTTCGCGGGCCGGGTCAGCCGCAGGTAGGATCCAAAGATGGAGCATTTGTCAAGTGGCAAAATAAGGGTATTTGGGCCTGTTATTCAATAATCAGGGAATCGGTGCCTGCGCCTGGTTTTTGGCCACCGCGCAATATGGAGCTGCCTTCATATTTCTGGCTTTGATCCACTTGTTTTACCTGGCTGAAATCACTTTCGTCGATCTGGCCGCTCTGGCCAAATGCGGTCAGGGCGTTTTGATAAGTGACCATCCGGATATCCTCGTCGGGGATGCCGCGTTGCTTCATTAGAGCCGCTGTTTTGGGTACTGCCAGCGGATCGCTGATGCCCCAGTCGGCAGCGGAGTTGATCATGATGTGATCGCTGCCAAATTGTTTGACGATCTCGCACATGCGTTCATTGCCCATTTTGGTAAAGGGATAAATGGTAAAGCCGGCCCAGAAGCCGCGGTCCAGTACGTCCCTGACAGTTTCCTCATTATTGTGATCAACGATGACCATGCCCGGATCACAACCGTGTTCTACGGCGATCTCCATGCTGCGAAGCGTACCGTTCTTCTTATCTCTGTGCGGGGTGTGGATCTGCACCGGCAGGTTCGCCTCTTTGGATAACGCAAGTTGCGCCCGGTAATATTTTTCCTCGGCCGCCGTCTGGTCATCAAAGCCAATCTCTCCCACCCCCACAACGCCTTCCTTGTAAATGAACAGGGGCAGGATCTCCATGACTTGTTCGGCCAGCGCCTCGTTGTTGGCTTCTTTGGAATTCAGCCCGATGGTGCAATAGTGTTTGATCCCGAATTGTGAGGCACGGAATCGTTCCCAACCGACGAGGCTGCTGTAATAATCACGGAAACTATCCACGCCCGTACGCGGCTGGCCAAGCCAGAAGGCCGGTTCTAATACGGCCACCACCCCCGCACGGGCCATGGCCTGGTAATCATCCGTGGTGCGTGAGGTCATGTGTATGTGCGGATCGAAAAACCGCATGTCTTTGATGATGTCCAGGTAATCTTGCATGACAGCCATGGTGTGTTGTATTTAAGTTTGAAAAGATGGGATCCGGTAAGGTGCCGCCAAATGAGCTCCTTCAATCCGTCAGCATCTCCCACGTGTGTTTTCCCTCTTCAATCTGTTGTTTGTACAAAGGGTATTGATCCAATAGTTCCCGCGCCTGTTCATAATCACTTTGCGCG
>DASULB010000323.1:0-4966 GCA_036278455.1 Chitinophagaceae bacterium
GTTCAGGGGAAATCTGGGGGCAGGAGGAAGCGCGGCAAAAATCCCCTCAACAGGTCCACGGGCGGTATATTCTCTTGCAGATCAAATCGGGCTTTATACTGATCGACCAGCAGGCGGCGCATGAACGGGTACTCTATGAAAATTACCAGCAGGCCTTCCGGCAGACGCCCCTGCCTTCACAACAATCGCTTTTCCCCGAAACCCTGGAATTATCCCCCGCTGACGGAATGTTGCTTCGTGACATGTTGCCGGAATTGAAAACGCTGGGGTATGACATCCAGCTTTCCGGCCAGACCTTTGTAATCCATGGCATTCCCGGGGACCTTCAAACTGGGGGTGAAAAACAAAGCATTGAGGAACTGCTCGAACAGTTCAAGCATTTCAGTGCTGAACTTAAGATGGACAAAAGGGAGAAAATGATCCGCTCCCTCGCCGCGCAGCACGCCCTGAAACCCGGAAGTCACCTGACGGCGGCCGAGATGCAAAATCTCATTGACAGGCTTTTCGCCTGTGAACAGCCGCAAACCACACCGGGTGGAAGAAATACCTTTCTGACCTTCAGGATCGATGAACTCAATAAGTTGTTTGGGAGATAGTGGCTGCAACCGGTCGCCGGATGGGCCCGGCTCACCGGCCTCCCCGGCGGGCATTCCAATGATAACGGCTTATAAGGGGTTATATCGGGATCTTTCTGGACATGTATTTGGAATAATCCGTCATTTTGCCCACATATTCCTGTTGCATCAGAGGGGAAGTGATCAGAAAATCAGCCGTAGAGCGATCGCAGGCAACGGGGATGTTCCATACTACGCAAATGCGCAGCAGTGCTTTGATATCGGGGTCGTGGGGTTGCGCCTCCATGGGATCCCAGAAAAAAATGGCTATCCCGATCTTTTCCTCGGCAATCATGGCGCCCAGCTGAAGATCACCGCCCATGGGCCCGCTCATCAGCCTGGTGACCTGCAAACCGGTGGCTTTTTCGATCAGCATGCCCGTAGTGCCCGTCCCGTACAGGTCATGGTTCGCCAATACCCCCTTATTGTATTCAGCCCATTCGATCAATTCCTGCTTTTTGTTGTCATGCGCCACGAGCGCGATGCGCTTTCTGGCGTGTAACCTGCGGATATTTTCCATTGAGTGTTGCGATGTTTTGATTGATTAATTGAAATCCAGTTGATTATGTAATATAAATGACACAGTTTAAAACGCTGGCTTTTCCAGGGGTAAATTTAGCTTCATTTTTCCGCCATCCAAGGTAAATTGTTTACCTTTGCATTACAAATTATTTTACCATGATCAAGACAGGCAATCCCCTTATCAGCATCTATACCGAGATGACGCCAAACCCGGAAACGATGAAGTTTGTGGTCAATAAATTGTTGTACCCCGGCAAAAGTGCTGATTTTCCCGATGAAGCAAGCGCGGCGCCTTCCCCACTGGCGGCCGAGTTGTTTACTTTCCCGTTTGTGCGGGGGGTTTTTATTGCCAGCAACTTTGTCACCCTGACAAAGACGCCTGAAACGGATTGGTATGATGTGATGCCCAGCATTAAGACCTTCCTGAAAGAATATATCGAAGAGGGCCAGCCCATCATCAATGAGGAGGAACTGACCAGCCTGCAAACCGAAAGTGATGAGCCTGCAGGCGATCAGAGCGACGTGGTAAAGCGCATCAAGGAACTGCTTGAAAATTATGTAAAGCCCGCCGTAGAAATGGATGGCGGCGCAATCCGCTTTAAGCAATATGACCGGGGTAAACTGATACTGGCATTGCAGGGGGCCTGTTCGGGATGTCCTTCTTCCATGATTACGCTGAAGGCCGGCATCGAAGGAATGATGAAGCGCATGATTCCCGAAGTAAGGGAAGTGGTGGCCGAAACGGAATAATCATAACGGGGCCCGCCTGGTATACTCACTGGAAAGGGGAGAAATAAAAGGACTGATATTATCAAATAAATGGTTCGGGACGCATGGCCAACGGTGATACGGGAAACTGTGCAAAAATAGGATTGCAAACCTACAAATGCTTCCCAATCGGCGCGATTGACAACGATTGTTTTATAATTGGGCCTGACTTCCCAAACCGATGGGGCTCCAATTTGCCATAACTTCTTTCAACCGGGTTGCCTTGCCAACCTGCCTTGCCCCCAGGCAATAAGATAGTTTTCCTTTAAAACAGAAATAATCTCTGTTTGTAAATCCCTTTAAATCACCTTGCCAGCATCAGCATCGAAAAGCGTTCGATTTTAGAGGTATAATCAAAAAATAGCCGTAGTATTTCGATTTGCAGGAGAAAGAACGGCTACATCGCATCTAAAGGCCTCTTTGAACTTAGCAGGCGACCTTTTCTGGATTTCTGTTCCCGTTATAATGAGATCTCGGCCAATTTGGATGAGGGTTAAGTTTCGGAGTTGACAATACACCCCGCGTTCTACCCATACGGTCTTTTGTAAATTACAGTGCCCATCTGCGTAAACGCAATTGAGGTTCCAAAAAACGCCGTATTCTTAACGAAGAATTACTTTTCTAGTGGAAGGTATAAGAACGGATTCGATGAATTCAATACGTTCATCCGCAAATCTTTTGACAACGTTACCGTTTATAACTAACTTCTACATTGTATCCCATCACGGCCATCATCGCAATTTTGTTTTTTCCGCCATATGATTGTTTCCCTCCAGGCCTTTTTATATCCTCGGCTCCCTGTTACCTTTGTCCGTGGAAAGGGATTTTCTTTCTGTACCATTATGAAAAAGACGCTTTATCTTCTGCAGGGCATTGTTTTTTTGCTCCTTGTTCCCTTGCTGGCCAGGGGCCAACAGGGAACGATAACTTATGGATTTAAGTCGAACGGTAAACAAGTGCGGCAGGATCATCCTCTGCAGCTGGCTTACCGTGACGGGGTTGCATCTTTAAGTACTTCCCGTAAAGGACAGCAGGTACGACAGTACATTGATTACAACCAAAAGGCGGTTTTCAAATACCTGTCTTTCAAGGACAGCACCTATGTTTTAAAAACGCCCTTTGATTCCCTTGCGAAAGCGACATTGAGCCGGGACACGGTCACTATCCTGGGTTACCTGTGCCATAAGGCGCACCTGGTGATCCGTTCCAACAGCATTGATGTCTGGTATACGGATAAATTACCCTTGAAAGGATCGCCCGCTTTGGATATTGCCCCTTACCTTGGTCTTGTTCTTAAAGTGGTGCGCAACGGGAATTTTCAAATGTACGCCACCAACGTCAGGATAGGATCTGTTTCCGCTTCACCTGCCTTAAAGCTACCTTCCGGTCAGGCGGTGGATGCGGCTACCTTCCAGGCATTGCTGATCAGGAGCCGCTATACTACGGTGAATGTCTTTACGGACCAGAAGGTTAATTTCGGGGATAGTCTGGTGAATCCGCCGGGACGGCAATTAAACAAGGTATATCGTTTTTCGGGAGGGACGGTCGTGTTGAAAAAAATCGGCCTTCCGGAACATTTCAATGGTCATGTTTTTGCCACTGTTCATCAGTATTCCAACGGTGACGCCTATGACCGTACCGGCTGTGCATTTGTCGTTCCCATGGGAGGAAAGATATCGTTTTTGGATGCCTTGCAACAGGGTGTGGGTGTTTTACCCGTATACAAGGACCGTTCGGGAAAGGACTACCAGGGTATCCGTCGTACGGTTGACTACGTACCTCCGGTGGAACTGGTCAGGTTTTTTACCCCTTTCGGGGTGGGCGCCTATAATGACAAGGTGAAGATTAAAGGTTACCATTGGGCGGACTCGGTTACCTACAGCCAGGATGTTACCGATCTATTACCGCTGCTGAAGGGGGAGGCCTGGCTGGGGGTTTACATTGGCAATTATGATAAAAAAGGGCATACTGTTTCCCTCCAACTGAATTATTATCCCGATCATGACAGCCCGGATACCGCCCGCAAATCCTGGGTGCTTCCGCTTTTCAATACGCTGAACATCATGGAAATGTCGGGCCAGAATTACGGACGGCTATTCACCACCGACTCGCTGAAGATCCGTGCTTTCATCCCCGATGGTATAGGGGACCTGCGCCTGCGCTACCTCAGTACTGGTCACGGCGGATGGGATGAGGGCGATGAGTTCACCCCAAAAGAGAACACGCTTTTGATCGATGGCAAAAAAGTTTTTTCCTTTGTTCCCTGGCGATCGGATTGCGCCACTTACCGGTTGGAAAACCCCTCCTCGGGTAACTTTGGAGATGGCCTTTCCTCATCTGATCTCAGCCGTTCAGGCTGGTGTCCGGGAACAACCACGAACCCCTTGTATATTCCCCTTCCCCGTCTGACGAGTGGCTGGCACACCTTTACAATCGCCATCCCCGAGGGTAAGCAACAAGGCAGCAGTTTCAGTTTCTGGAATGTATCAGGATGTCTGACAGGTACCTATAAAAGCGGAAAATGAGTTACCAGGAAATTTACCACGGATTGATGGCAGGTATTGAGAACATGACCTGGATGGAAGGTCTGGCAGTCGGCTTCGCCATCATCAGCGTGCTTTGTGCAAGGTCCAACAGCATCTGGGTCTATCCGACAGGCATTGCCGGCATCCTGCTGAGCATTAATATTTTTATCGGAACCGAATATAAATTATATCCGGACGCCGCGCTGAACCTTTATTACCTGATCATGAGCATTTATGGCTGGTATTTCTGGACCAGAAAAGCAAAGGATACGGAATCTCCCGGAGAAGGGCACACCCCTGTCAGCTGGTGTACCCGCAAAGAGCTGATGACGGCAGCCGGTATCTTTGTCGTGTTGTGGGTCATTTTGTACGGCTGGCTCGATACCTACAAGATCAATAATGTGCCTTTGATGGATTCCTTCAGTTCGGCCATGGCCTGTGCGGGCATGTGGTTGCTGGCAAAAAGAAAAATAGAGAACTGGATCGCGCTGTTGATTGCCGACGCCGTGGACATCGGCATGTTTTTTATAAAAAAAT
>DASULB010000324.1:0-7581 GCA_036278455.1 Chitinophagaceae bacterium
CTCGCCAATGACTCACCGATCGGCAGGAACTTGATCAGGTAAAAAATCAAAAAGCCTGCTACCGGACCCAATACACCAAGTATCAGCCCCAGCCAGGTATCATCTTTCTTTATGGTATTCAGAACTTCCAATCCTTCTCCAGCTGTTTTTTGAGTGTATAATCCGTCAGGTCAAAACGAACAGGCACCACTGATACATAGTTGTTCTCCAGTGCCCATACGTCGGTATCCTCGCCATCATCCAGGTTCTTAAAGCCGCCCGTGAGCCAATAATACTTCTTGCCATGGGGATCCCGCCGCTCGTCAAAATCCTCCACCCATTTGGCATTGGCCTGGCGGCAGATACGGATGCCCTTAAGCTGATCCCCGGATACAACCGGGATATTCACGTTAAACAAGGCGCCCCGCGGCAGCTTTCCCTTCAGGACCTTTGCAGTCAGTAAATGCGCGATCTTTCGCGGAATCTCAAAATCAGCCTCGTAACTATAATCAAGAGATGAGAAACCGATGGAGGGGATTCCCTCAATAGCGGCTTCCATGGCGGCGCTCATGGTACCCGAATAAATAATATTGATGGAATGATTGGC
The DNA here is from genome assembly GCA_036278455.1 of Chitinophagaceae bacterium. Lineage (GTDB taxonomy): Bacteria > Bacteroidota > Bacteroidia > Chitinophagales > Chitinophagaceae > FW021-bin31. The sequence continues at coordinate 587 of DASULB010000324.1, forward strand.
ACCGTGATTAATGCCGCTGACACAGATATCCGGCAGGCCATGGAGGATTTTGTCACGGGCCAGTTTCACGCAATCCACCGGCGTGCCCGAACATTGATAGGCGTCAATGCCCTCAAAGAGATCCACCTTATCCAATCTAAGCGGAACGCCTATGGTGATGGCATGTCCCATACCGGACTGTGGCCTGTCAGGCGCTACGACCACCACTTTCCCCAGGGGCCTCACAGCCTTTACAAGTGCATGGATCCCGGGGGCTGTAATATCATCGTCATTGGTGACAAGGATCACCGGTTCTTTTTTTGCCATGGTCAACCATTTGGATTTCTGCGGATCTTTCCTGGATCTCATTTAGCCACGCTTACACAGATGCCCGGTGTCGCACTTTATCACATCCTGACAGCGTCTCCGCCCGGCATCCCCGTTCCCCGCCATCACATATCATTTACCCTATCAAGGCATTCAAACCCCAAAAGGGCGTTTTCCCGCAGCAAACGCAAAGATAAGTAAAACAATCAGCCTGAGCGGATCCCGGAAACGTCGCATGTCTCCCGGTTTCCAGTCACAAATCAGCCCGCCGGATATACAACAGGGAAAGATAAATAAATACAATGAGGTATATCAGACAGGTGATCACCAGGGAGATGGCTGAAATACCACTATGGTCCATCTCCGGCATAACCCGGGATACCGGATTGGAGACCAGTTTGCCGCCTGCCGCCAAAGGAAGAAAGAAGCCCATTCCTGCAATCATCAGGTTCAAGAGGTAACCAATAATGCTCTCCAGCAACAGCACGTATACCAAATACAGGGCGATGGCCAAACCAGCACGCTTTAACCAGATCGCAAACATAAAAGCCACTGAGAGCGATAAGGCCACCTTCAGCAGGAAATAGCCGGCATACCCAAACCCTTCCATTAAATCGCCTCCGGCAGAAGCTGTGGTACCGAGTACCAGTGTAACCGCTATATACACCAGCCAGGAAAACAGCAAAAAACAGGCGGCCACCAACCATTTACCCATGATAAACTGTTTCCGGCTTAGCCCGTCGATCACCTGTTGGCGTCGGGTACGATAGGTATATTCATTGGTAATGAGCACGATCAATAACAATCCCAGCAACAATACACTAAAGCCGCTGGCCCATGCGGTAGTCGACCACAGTTGGGGAGGATCAAATAAATCCAGGTGCGCCTGTCCGTGAGCGGCGGTCTGCAGATGGGACTGGATGGAATATAGTGCGCCGTTGATGCCGACAATGGCCACGATAAACAATATCAAAAAAACCCAGAATGCGCGGTATTTTCTGACTTTCATCCATTCGAGCAGCAGCAAGGTTTTCATAGGCTATTCCATTAAGGTGACTGGAAGGATTCTCCGTTTTATTTATTTTTCAAGACCGGCTCTCCCGTTAATTCAATGAATTTGAGCTCCAGGCTTTTTTTCTTTTTCCGCAAAAGGCTTAAAATGATCTGGTGGTCAAAACAATACCGGTTAAGGGCTTCGCTTTCAACAGGGGTATTCAGCACTACCTGCAAGGTATCTCCCGATAGCCTGGCCGTTTTTACCGCCGGATGAGCGGATATGACTTCCCGCAACCGGTCCATACCGGTCGCCGCCATTTCAATGACCTCCTCGCTGGTGAGTATCTCACTTACCGGCCCCGAGGCAAGTAATTTCCCTTTTTTCAAAATAGCCACGTGCGTACACACCTTTTCCACTTCATCCAGCAGGTGGCTGGCCATGATCACCGTCTTACCATTTTCGCCCATCTGTTGTATCAGGGCCCTGATATCGGCGATCCCCACCGGATCCAGCCCATTGGTCGGTTCGTCCAATACCACCACTGGGGGATCTCCGAGCATGGCCGAGGCAAGGGCCATCCTTTGTTTCATTCCCAGGGAAAAAGTACGGAAGAGAGAACGGGAACGCCCGGAAAGACCCACGAGCCGCAATACCCGCGCAACCTCTTTCCGGTCACAGCCCTTAATGGCCGCGTTGATGTAAAGGTTATCCTCAGCGGAGAGGTAAGGATAAAAGTTCGGTGTTTCCAGCAGCGTGCCGATCTGTTTGCGCAACCGGTGGTCCGGTGGTTTCTCAAACCACCGGTAAGTGCCTGAAGCAGGTTTCAGCACATCGGTCACGGTACCCAAAAGCGTTGTCTTGCCACTCCCATTCGGTCCCAGTATCCCAAAGATACTGTGCGCCGGCACTTCAAAGGATACCTGGTCCAGGGCGCAGAGGGCGCCATAAAACTTAGTGATCTGTTGCAAAGAAAGAATAGAAGGCATAGGTGAATCAGGTTAAATCACAAAAAATAATAAGCCGGCGTAATAAGCCGGATGACAAGATACTATTTTCTTTTAATTCTTCGGTTCAGGAGAATACCCGGACAACGCTGCTTTTAGCCAAAAGAGCAAACCCGGCTACGCACATGGAACGCTGATGGATGATTTAATATCCATTTCAGTGTTTGACATGATATAAATTGGTAAAATCACCGATCATCGCCTTACCGGCACGGTTAAAGCGCAGTTTCTCCAGTCGCAGGCTGGCGATATCCGAAGACAGTACTACCCTGGCATGTGGTTTCAGCGTTCCTCCTTTCGTCCCAGCGGGCACCTTCGGGTCCCACTGAAAGGCCGCATCCACCCATGTCCCCCGCGGATACATGATGCCGGGACGACCCTGGCCCCGGATATCTAAATATGCCGGATGCAACAGCCCCAGAGTATGCCCGTATTCATGCGCCGCGGTAGTCGAACCGTTGGTCAGGTTATCGTGGAGAAAATAACCCGTATTGCATCCGATCTCGTCTACAAAAGAGATATGAAGGCGTGAGAAATCCTCCACACGGAAAAAATTCATGGCAGGATCCAAATTACCGTGGATATCATCGGGTGAAATATCGGGCGCATACTCCCCCCGGATCTTAAACTGAACCCTGTATTCGAAACCCTTCAATCTGACCATCGCCCGGGGTGCATTCCATGATCCGGCGACCTCCTCCGCCATGACCCTGGAAAGTTGCTGATTGGCGGCATCCCCGTATAAAACAAAAATGGAACTGATCCACAAGATGCCCTGATCGTTATCCAGGAAAACCTCGCCCATTGTACCTCCCGTCAAAGTGAAAGTGATAAAAAAACAAGTCAATGTTGGATGGTCCCGACCGCTCCCCGCCACCGTCGTCCTACCGATGACGACAAGACAGGCGGCGGACGCGGGTATTGGAATCCGAGCCGAAACAACCGACTGGTCGATCATGTTATTTAGTTCCCTCTCCGGCGGCGCGGCCGTGCTAATTGCGGAGGGGCTTTCCCGTCTTGATCACGCTTTGCAGGCGCTCCAGTGTCTTTGGTTCCCCGCAAAGGCTTACGAACGCTTCCCGTTCCAGGTCCAGCAGATACTGCTCACTGACCAGCGTCGGCTGGCTCAGGTCTCCCCCGCTCATCACCCAGGCTAATTTCCGGGCGATCTTCTCATCATATTCGGAAATATAATTGCCGAGCCCCATGCTGTTGATGCCCGTCAGGAACGCTCCCAGCGCCTCGCGTCCCAGCACTTTAACATTGTTTCTTTTATCAGGACGCGTATAACCACCTGCCACCCTGTCCAGCACGCTCCGTTTGGCATCAGCGATCAACCGGTTCTCATTCAGGGTGAGCCCGTCATGCCCCCTGCGGAAGATTCCCAGTGAATAGGCTTCTTCCCCCGAGGTCGCTACTTTTGCCTGTGCAATCGTCATGAAACGGTGCCGAAGGGTGGGCAACTCTATTTCCCCTTTATGATAGTCGTCGCTTGCCCGCAGGGTAAACTCTTTGGTGCCGCCGCCAGCCGGGATCAGCCCCACACCCATTTCCACCAGGCCGATATAGGTCTCCGCCGCCGCCTGGACCTTATCGGCGTGCAGGCAGAATTCACACCCGCCGCCCAGTGTCAGTCCCCGTGGCGCCACCACGACCGGGACGTCTGAGTACCGGATACGCATGCTTGTATTTTGGAAGGTCCTTACCGCCAGATGTAGTTCATCCCATTCCTGTTCCGCGGCCAGCATAAAGATAAGCCCGACATTGGCGCCCGCCGAAAAAACGGCGCTTTCGTTGGCGATCACGAGTCCGGCAAAATCCTTTTCAGCGCGTTCGATCGATTTATTGACCCCTTCGAGTACTTCGCCGCCGATGGTGTTCATCTTGGTCTTCCAGGAAAGGTTCAGGACGCCGTCACCGATATCCTGCAAGGTGCAGGCGCTGTTTTGCCAAACAATATTTTCGGAGTAATTGCCCAGGAGAATAAACGTTTCGGTACCCGGTATAGGTTTATAGGTTTTATCCCGCTGATCATAAAATAACCGCCGGCCATCCTGAACCTTATAAAAACCTGTGTTACCCGCCGCCACCATTTCATCGACCCACGCCGGAACACCGGCTCCCTCCTGGCTCATCTGCTCCCGTGTAGCTTCCATCCCCAGCAGATCCCACACCTCAAAAGGCCCTAACTCCCATCCGAAGCCGGCCTTTAAGGCATCGTCAATCTTGTATAATTCATCGGTTATCTCCGGAATGCGGTGCGCCACATAAGAAAATAAACGCGCGTGGAATTTCCGGTAAAATTCCCCTGCCTTATCCTTTGCCCTGGAGAGAAGCACCAACCGCTCCCCGAGGTCTTCCAGGGGTTTCGCCTGATCAACCGATGCAAAATGCGGTCTGGTTTTGGGCCCGTATTCCAGGGTTTTAAGATCAAGGGTAAGGATTTGCTTCCCGTCCGCGGTTTTTTCCTTTTTATAAAAACCCGCGCCCGTCTTTTCCCCCAGTCGGTTTTCTGCGACCAGGCGCCGGACAAAGTCCGGTACCTTAAACCACTCCCTGGCTTCATCCTGCGGGCAGTTCTCTTCCAGTCCCTCGGCCACCTTTACCAGGGTATCAATGCCTACCACGTCGCAGGTACGGAAAGTGGCGGACTTGGGATGCCCGATCACCGGACCCGTTAACGCGTCTATTTCATCCACATTCAGCTCAAGCGTTTCCATGATCCGGAAAATAGCCATGATGGAAAAGACGCCCACCCTGTTGGCGATGAACGCCGGGGTATCCTTACAGGCCACCGTGGTCTTTCCCAGAAACAGATCCCCGTAGTGCATCAAAAAATCGATGACCTCAGGATCCGTATCTTTTGTGGGGATGATTTCCAGCAGCCGCAGGTAACGCGGCGGATTAAAGAAGTGCGTACCGCAAAAGTGTTTTCTGAAATCCTCACTTCTGCCACCGGATAACAGGTGGATGGGGATGCCGGATGTATTGGTGGTCATCAAGGTTCCCTGTGTACGGAACTTCTCCACCTGCTCATATACCGATTGCTTAATCTTCAGGTTCTCCACCACCACCTCTATCACCCAGTCACAACCGGCGATATCCTTCATGTTATCTTCAAAGTTGCCGGTGGTAATGCGGCCTGCCACATCCCCGGAGAATACCGGGCTTGGGTTGGATGCAAGGGCGGCCTTGAGCGAGTCATTCACGAGACGGTTACGGACGAGGGGATTTTCCAGTGTAAGCCCCGCCCCTTTTTCTTTATCACTCAATTCGCGCGGAACCACATCAAGCAAAAAAACCCTCACGCCTATATTGGCAAAATGGCACGCAATGCGTGACCCCATAATACCCGAACCCAGAACGGCGACCTTATTTATTTTTCGAATCATGGCAATGTGGTTTTAACCGGTTATCCCTTGTTGGCTGCTTATTATTGGCTGCTTGCTATTAGGAAGAGCCCTATGGCACTTTGGTTTTCCCACTCAAAGGGAATCACCCCTTCCTTGCTTTTAAAATTGCCCCCTTCACTTGTATCCTGTCTCGCAGAAGCCAGGGCCATCCGGCCACTTGCTCTTTCGCCGCCCGGGCGGCATCCACCCCATCGTCCCATTCAACTTACCGTGCTACCGGGAGTAGTATCCTCCGGTGTGCCGACAAAAACCAAACGCCCGTTATCTTCCGCCATCAGGATCATGCCCTGTGATTCTATGCCCCTCATTTTACGGGGTTTTAAGTTGGCGACCAGGGTAACCAGCTTTCCGGTAAGCTCCTCGGGCTTATATTGTTGGGCGATACCGGAAACCACCGTGCGCTGCTCTGCTCCCATATCAATGGTCAATTTAAGCAATTTATCGGCCTTCTCTACTTTTTCCGCGGCAATAACCTTACCGACCCGCAGGTCGATCTTTGCAAAATCCTCAAACGAGATCTCTGCTTTTTGGTTGTCGGCCGCTTTTTGGCTCTTCAAAGCATCCTGCCCCTCCGTTTTCGTAGCTTTAAGCTGCGCTCCTGCGTCTAGTTTAGCCAGCTGTGCGTTCACCTGGTCGTCATCTATTTTTCCGAACAGCAATTCAGGCTCCCGGAGGCTGTAGCCCGTCTTGACCAACTTCATGCTGGCAGCGTTTTCCCAGTCAAGCATCCGGTCCACCACCTTGAGCATGTGGCAGATCTTCTTTGCGGTAAAGGGCAAAAACGGGTTGCCCATGATGGCCAGGTTAGCGGTAAGTTGCAGGCACACATGAATGCAATTATCAATTTGTTTCTGATGCTCCAGTTGCATCTCCGGCGTTTTGGAGAGTAACCAGGGCGCACGATCCTGCATATACCGGTTCCCTTCCCGTGCGACGTCCATGACGGCAACCAGCGCATCCCGGAAATGGAAGTTTTCCAGGGATGTTTCCATTTTCTGTTTGTTCGCCTCCAACGCCTCCACGATCAATTTATCCTTTTCATCGGCGATCTCCGGATGAAACGGGGGTACCTTGCTTCCGCAAAGTTTATGCATGAGCACCATGGTCCGGTTCACGAAATTCCCCAAAATGGCCACCAGCTCGTTGTTGTTCCGGTCCTGGAAGTCCTTCCAGGTGAAGTCATTGTCCTTGTTCTCCGGCATATTGGCGCAAAGCACATAGCGAAGGACATCCTGCTGGCCGGGAAAATCCCTGAGGTATTCATGCACCCACACC
>DASULB010000325.1:0-7786 GCA_036278455.1 Chitinophagaceae bacterium
GATGATGAGGATAAGGATAATGATACCGATGACGATAACAATATATTTCAAAAATTTTTTCATAAACAAAAAGATACTTGAACAGATAATATAGAACAAACCTTTGCAAATAGGCGGTATTTTTGCACAGCCTAAAGGTGAAGATAACAATTTATTTTCAATTGAAAAATGATCTCTTCATACCCTAAATTTAGCAAGCGCCTAGTTGTTGTGAAAAACGTGCGCCGCTAAAAAATAAATTACGGCCTGATTATATTATAGTTATTTGATTTTTGTAAAATTTCCATACTGACCCTTACCCATAATTGCATTATGACCGGATAATAATTCAATAAACTATCTACTTAGGGTACGAATATAGGGCTGCAATTTTTTTGAACGTGCATGTTCAGATACCATCTGACGACTCTTCTTTACCCATTTTGAAGCCAGCGTTACGGGATGAAGAGTGAAATTATCAACTTTATTTCGTGTTGATAAAGGTCTGTTCACCGGAGTAATAATTTTTTGAAAACATTGAATAACAAATAGGGCACTATGTTGTATTGTCCTAAAGCGAGCTATTGTGGCTATGGAATATACCGGCGGCTATGAATATAAGCTTCTCCAATTTTGCGAGAGTAAAAACATTGCTTATGTTCGTATACCTGGGCTTGCCGTTAAAAACTCATTGGGTATAACAAGGGGTAAAAACGACCGAGTTGGTTCACGCAGGTTAGCGCAATACGCCGAGGAGAAGGAAAGAAGTATAGAGCCCTCAAGACCTATAAATAAGGAAGTTTTAAGACTTAAGGAGTTCCTTTCCTTCAGAAAGCGCATCGTTCGCGAAAATGCAGGATATAAGGCAACAGTCAAAGAAAGAAGGCACATGCAGCCCGATCGTAAATCCGATTTTATTATTCAAAGTATGAAGAGTAAAATCGAACAAAATGACAAACCGTTGGCCTCAATTGAATCTGAAATAGAAGCCTTACTCAAACAATATTCTGATATTGTCAAGAATTATACATTACTGATTTCTATTAAGGCATAAGGAGGATAAACGCGCTGATGGCCATTGCCTACACAGAGAATATTAAGAGCTTCGCTAATGCCCGCAGTTATGCCGTTTATGCAGACGTTGTACCCTTTGACTATAGTTCAGGAACGACCGTAAAAGCGCGTAAACGAATCAGCCCTTTGGCCAACAAAGAAATCAAACAGGAGCTCATCCAGTTCTAAATGGGACAACTTTTGCACGCTATTTATTTTTTAATCGTAAGGACTTGATTATTTAAAAGAATCCATTTCATGACCTGGGTAAAATAGGGTGTTTGGCACAAATTATGATATTGCGGAGGGATCTTTAGATCTCGTCAGGGCGAATAATTTCTAATCCGTCACCTATTAGGGAACTGTTTTTTTGTAATAAAATCCTGTATTCACGCGATGATCACTTTTATGCCCGCGTCTTCCAGCCTTTTATGATCGTCCGGAGAAATGCCCGCATCCGTTACCACCGTGTCAATCACATCTATCGGGCAGATAAAGGCCAGGCTGCGGCGCTTGAATTTGCTGGAATCTGCCACCAATATCACTTCCTTCGATATTTCGATCATAATTTCATTCAAATGCGCCTCATCGAAATTCGGGGTGTAAATGCCATGGTGAGTATCAAATCCATCCACACCCAGGAAAGCTTTGTCCACATAAAAGTTATGCAGGTTTTTCTCAGCCAGGGGACCGATCAGTGACATGGAGGTGCTTCTCAGATAGCCGCCGGGGATGATTACGTTTATTTTCGGAAGTTCAGTTAACAGGTTAACAATATTCAATGCATTGGTAATTACTGTTAACTTATTAAAACCGGCAAAGTTTCTTACGATCTCGGCGGTAGTAGTACCGGAATCTATAATCATCGTTTCTCCCTCGTTTACCAATTCTGCCGCCTTTTTGCCTATGGCGGCCTTTTCCTGGTAGTTGAGCTTATCCTTGTCGGATATCCGCTGATCAAAACTCACAGTACCTTGCATTTTAATGGCCCCGCCCCTTGCCCGGATCAGCATTCTTTTTTGCTCTAACTGTTCAAGGTCATTACGGATGGTCACCTCGCTCACTTTAAATTCCTTGCTTAACTGGTTAATAAGGACTTCCCCTTTATCATTGATTTGCTGAAGGATATCCTTCCTCCTGCCGACTGTAGAACGCTTTGTGGTGCGAGCCATATGCAAAAATTTATGAAAACGGAAAATTACCGCCGTAAAATATGTAAATTTTAAAATGTACTTTTTCAATCTAAAACAAAGACAAAGTAATAATAATAATTGCAAAAATAAGTATTTGAAGTATAAGTTCTTTTATTAAATTTGTTTTTTTATCGTCATTGTGGAGAGCCGGTGGGCAATAAGCCGGCATCATGGGTTTCAAGGGTCTCCATTAATTCTTGGTCTCATTTGCTTCCTCGCAGGCTCCTTCCTGCCTTCGACAGCAGCTACAGCACGTAAAGCATAATAACGAATGTTAAAGAATAATCATGGCTCAAAATAAAACGTATGATGTATTGGTAGCCGGCGAACTGAACGTGGATCTCATCGTCAATCAGCTGCAGGGATACCCTGAAGTAGGGAAGGAAATACTGGCTGAGAGAATGACCCTTACATTGGGAAGCAGCGCAGCCATTTTCGCTTGTAATTTAAGCATATTGGGAGCAAAGGTGGCTTTCGCGGGGAAAGTGGGCCAAGATAGCTTCGCAGGGAGGATTCTCGCTGACCTCGCTGAAAAAGGAGTGGACACCTCACATATACTGAGTACCTCCACGGCCAATACGGGCATCAGCATTGCATTAAATTACCGGGAAGACCGGGCAATGATCACCTATCCCGGCGCGATGGAAGAACTGGTCATTACCGACATTACTGATGAAGCGCTCCTTCAGGCCAACCATCTGCATGTGAGTTCGCTGTTCTTACAAAAAGGATTGAAGCCGGATATCGTAGCGCTGTATAAACGGGCCAGGGAGGCTGGCATGACGACCTCCCTGGATCCGCAATGGGATCCGGCGCAATCATGGGAGATAGATCTGCCCGTTTTATTACCTTATGTGGATGTTTTTCTCCCCAATATGGAAGAGTTTAAAAGGATTACCCATCAGCCCGATCTTAGATCAGGCATTGAAATGGTAAAAGAACATGCGGGGATTATAGTTGTCAAAGACGGAAACAAAGGGGCTTATGCGTGGAAAGAAGGCAGGTTGCTGCATCAGCCGCCCTTTTTAAACAAGCAGGTGGTGGATTGTATCGGGGCGGGAGACAGCTTCGATGCAGGCTTCATTAAAAAATATACGGCAGGCAGGAGTTTAGAAGAGTGTTTGGAATTTGCCGCATTGACAGGCGCGCTCAATACTACCGCTGCCGGCGGAACAACCGCGTTCAGCGATTACGGAACGATCCGGTCCGTGGCCCAGGAAACATTCAGCTATGCGATTAGGTGAAGAAGGTGTTAGTTGCCCATGCATTTTTAATGCCAGGTATGCCATCAGCCCCGGGGCGATTCCCAGCGACCGCTCGTCTGCATCGAAGATTCGCGTGTGCAGGGCGGATGTAATTCCCTTTTCGCGGTTGCCGGTGCCTAGCCTGTAAAAGCATCCCCTAGTACCCTCCTGCGTAATAAGCAACATCTTCTGCTGCCATCCAGGAATCGAGATCAACCACCTGATCTGCTCCCAGGAAATCTTCAGCATATTTCCGCATCCGCACAGTAAGCTCTGCTTCATTGACCAGTACCGGATAACCCTTTCTGATCACGAAAATGCATTGACCGCCCATGCTTTCTACCAGCGACAGCGCTATTTTTCTCAACCGCTAATGGGCCTACGCCCTCCACTGTTCATCCATTGTGTGGAAAGAACCTTCGATCTCCACCTTACCCGGGATCACATTGGGATCATCTCGCAGGTGATGAGCACAGGTCTGTATTTAAGTGCGGCATGGCGGCGCCCCCTCCCCTGCCTCTTACGGTGATGTACAATTCGTCGCTGCTGGCCATATAACGTCCCGCATGGAAACCAACTTCCCCTGCCGGCAATTCAGGCATTACGTGCTGCCCTAATATGCAAGCCGGTCACGGCTCCTCAAGAACGCCTTTCCTGATCATGGCGCTCGCGCCGCCCTGTATTTTCTTTTCGGCCGGCTGGACAATGAGTTTAGCTGTTCCTGAAAACCTTGTTTTTAAACGATTAAGAATGTCTGCAGTGGCAAGCAACGATGCGGTATGCACATCATGCCCACAGGCATGTGTCACCCGGCATTTTTGGACTTATAGGTAACGTCGTTGGCTTCGGAGATCGGCAGTGCGTCCATATCGGCCCTTAGAGCGGTCACTTGGTCTGAATCTCCCTGTCCACTCCTCAGCAAAGCCGCGATACCTGTATCCGTTTTTTTCTCAAAAAGGAACATCCAGTTCGCTTAACCTGCCCGCGACAACCGAAGATGTATTGTACTCCTTAAAGGAAAGCTCGGGGTAGGCATGCAAATGCCTGCGGCAGGCAACTGTATCGTGATGTAATTCCCAGACCAGCTGTTGTATGGTTTCTTTTAACATGAAGAGGCGTCAAGCTGTTTGGGATGAGGGAGTGGCCGGTCTTTTTTCAGAAAATCCTGCACAAATACATCGTCGATTAGTTGCGGATAAAGGGCCGTGACCCGGTCTATTTCCCTGGATTGTCCTGGAGATAATGTTTCTCCCGGATCCAGGCACCACGTGCCCTCCAGCAATCCCTGCCTCCGGAGCACCTCATGGATCCCCGCAATGGATCCACTGAAGCCGTGAGCAGGATCGAAAATAGCGGCATTCATATCTGTCACCATGATACCCTTTATAAGCAATTCACGCAGAGTTGAATAATTATCGCGGATACACGTTTTTATCGCCCCGAACAGTTCCACGGCTGCATGCGTCCATACAGACCAGTGCCCGAGCAGACCTCCAGCGAATCTTTTTTCAACGACTTTCCCGTTGACATTAAAAGCATAGGTAGCCAGCAGGTCAGCCACGATATGGTCATCATTACCTGTATACAGGGCGATCTCTTCCTGCCTCGAAGAGTGACAAACAGCACGGACCACGTCCAGCGTCTGATAGCGGTTAAAAGGAGCGATCTTTATCGCGTGGACACCCGGAAGTTCCGTCAGCTTTTCCCAGAAGCCGTAGCTGAGTATACGTCCACCTGCGGCAGGCTGGAGGTAAAAACCGAAAACCGGTATGACTGCCGTGATCTCGCGGATGTGGGCGATCAGCTCATCTTCCAACTGGTTCTGTAATGCGCCCAGACTTACCAACCCGAGATCATAACCATATTTTAAAGCCAGGGCGGCTTCTTTTACGGCCTGTGCAGTATCCCCGCAGACCCCGGCTATTTTGATCACGGGCCTGTCCGGTTGCGCCGCTGTTATTTCCTCAGCAGCCAATTGCAATACAGCTTCCAACAATTGAACGCCGGGCCTGCGAATGGCAAACTGCGTGGTATGCACGCCTACGGCAAGTCCTCCCACCCCCGAGGCCAGGTAGTAACGCGTTAAACGGCGCTGCCGCATTTCATCCAGCTTCAGATCACGGTCAAGCGCCAGCGGATGGGCCGGGATCACCGCCCCCTGGTGTAATAATTTTTCGATCGCTGCATCCATCATAACTGCTGTTTAGTAGTCAACAATAACGGCCCTATGTTTCACCAAAAATAAGGGCTAAGTAACAAGTGCATGTTCCCATTCAATAGTCGTAAATTTAAACTTCTCCAAAATAACTTGAGAGGTTTTGAGATTTTAAGGGCTTTTTTGCATCCGGGAGCATATAAGTTACTCAGAATTGCCCCCTTCTTTCCTGAAAATGTGTTGGCTTATGGATGGTAGGGCCATTCTGAAGAAGCCATTCCGCAGTCAAACCAATCATCCGCTTCAGCGGCAATTTTGGGTAGCCGAACAGCCGGAACGATTCCGCAGCGTTACTTAATAATGCCAGGGGTTGCTCTTCGCCTGTAAATAGCGGTGTTACCCCGAAGATCTTTCCGAATTCTCCCGCCAGCCACCTTACCGATACGGTTTCAGGTCCGGTTACATTCAATATTTTAGCCGGCACGGCGGCATGATGCAGGGCGCGGAGTGCGGTTTCATTGGCATCCCCTTGCCAGATTACATTAACGTGTCCCGTGTTCAGATCAATGGCTTGTTCTTCCCTGACGGCTTTGGCGATCTCCAGCAGTACGCCGTACCTCAGGTCATTGGCATAGTTCAACCGGTAAATGACAAGCGGGGTATGGTACCTTTCCGCGAAGTGCTGAAATATGCGTTCCCTGCCCAGGCAGGATTGTCCGTATTCACCGATTGGTGCGGGCGGCGTTTGCTCATCTGCCCCTCCCGAGGCGATGTTGGTAAAAGGGTACACATTCCCGGTAGAATACATCACGATACGTGCACCCCTGTATTTTTCCGCCACCCGGCCGGGAAGATAGGTGTTCATGGCCCAGGTGAGGGGTTCTTTCCCTGTAGTACCAAATTTGGTGCCGGCAAGATAGAGCACATTTTCCGCTTCCGGCAGCGCCTTTAACTCAGCATCGTTCAGCAGGTCAGCGGCATAGGTTTCGATACCCGCTTTTCTCAGTTGTGCTTCCAGCCCGGGTTCACTGAAGCGGGAAACGCCCGTTACCTTCCTGTGCACACTCGACCGGTCAACGGCCTGTTTGGCGAGGAGAGCCAGACTGGGGCCGATCTTACCACCCGCACCGAGGATCAGAATGTCTCCCTTGAGCGCTGCCATTTCGCTGACCAGCGCAGCGGAGGGTTGCAAAAGTTCTTCTACCACCGTTTTAATTTTAAGATCCCACATAATTAATTTCTTTTTACACGACGCCCTTTCTAACAGATGGATCATTAATCGCCATCGCGATCCCGCTTTAGCGGGTGAAGTCATCTTTCGTTATTCGAAGGATTACATTGATTGAAAGATGATCAATACTATTTAAAACAAGAGCGTTTTGAGATTGCTTAACGCTAAAAATATCATTACAAGCAATCCGATCCCTCCGGCAATATTGCTGAAAACCTTGTTGCGGTAAGCCCCCATTAACCGGCGGTCATTGGCCACCAGGTAAAGAGCAATCCCGATAAACGGTACAACAAAGATGGTGACAGCCTGCGCAAAGACGATCAGCTGCAGCGGAAGCTTTCCAAAAATAATGGCAACAGCGGCGCCAAGGATCATGATGACCGCGATGAGCAGGCGGATTCTCCCGGAACTTAGTTTCGCACCGTATCCCAATGCATCACCTGATAGGGTGCCTCCGAGCGTGGCGTTACCGATCAGCGAAGAAAACGAAGCCCCGAACAATCCTGCAAGGAAGACGTAAGCCGCATATTTTCCAAAAGAAGGTGCAAGGGCTCCGGCCATATCCGTGGCAGAATGAATAGTGACACCCCGGGGGTGCAATATAGCGGCGGCACAGATCATTAAGATCGCGCTCATTAAACCAAGCAGGCACATGCCGGCCAGGCTCTCTTTCCCGGTTTGCAGCACATCGGGGCGGATCCTCAGTCTTTCTTGTACCAGATAGGATTGATAACAGGCGCCTACCAGGGAAAAACAGGAAGCCATAAAGGCTATAACCAGCCACATCGATCCTGCCGGAATGGAAGGGACAAGTCCCTTGGCAATAGCAGTAACGGGCGGACGAGAGAACGCCAGAGTGGTAACAAAAGCGAAGAGCATGAGGAAGACCAGGCTGATCATGATCTTTTCAAGCACTTTATAGAAAGCCCTG
>DASULB010000326.1:0-7094 GCA_036278455.1 Chitinophagaceae bacterium
TATTTTTATCAGCGCCGCGATGCCGCTGATCCATACCGTATAATGAGCATATTGTTCGTGTTTCTCAAAAGTTGCCCTTGATATCGAACCCAGCGTTGATAAATTTGGATCGCCACCATGAAATATATTGGAGGCAAGATATGCTCCAATAAAACCTAATACAACTAAAAAAAGCGTTACCCAGCTTAATTCTTTCTTATAGACAAAGAAGGATACGATCTGAATAATGAATGCCAGCATTAAAAAGGCGATCGGGAAATGTACAACCAATGGATGGAGCTTGGGGAAATCCGCCAGTGTACCGGTATTATGACTTGCCGGATAGGCACTGGAGATAGTATCAGGCTGCAAGGCCATGTTTTGCACTGTTGAGGCAGCTTGTGTGACAGGATGATCCAGCCCGTTATTCGCTGCCGTTGGTATGGCGTATCCTAGCAGGATTGCCAATACAAAACTTAGATATTTCACCAATGAAAAGCTTATACTGCTTAAAAATAATGTTTCTGTAAAAGACCTCTGCCGTCTTTAAACGAAATGTCATATCAAATGAGCAATATAATATCGTGTAGAAATAATGGAAATGCCTCCGGGCCGGGTGGGGAATGGCTGTTAAAAAGATGGGTTACAGAAACCAGAAGATTATCATTCCATAATGGCATATGCTGGACCGGGGCAAATAAATGGTTGGGAAAGGCTAGGAAAGTTATCTTATCACCGGATGGTTCCAGCACATTATTTACCTTGAAGAAAGTATGGATGGTTTTACAGCAATCTTCGGCGCTGACAGAAGGTTCTGAATGGTCTGAAACAGGTTGTATATGAACAGCTTCATGGGTTTTTATGGCTGAGTTCGTCGGATGACAGCATATATGCCCGGCTATCCCTATACCGGTGACACCGGTCACGTAGATCAGCAGCAACAATATGGCCAGAAACTTTTTCATCTTTAGTAAAGGTATGTAAAATCAGATTACACCCGCCAAACCGGAAATCTTATTTAACCCCCTGTTTCGCAAGCGACATTTAAGAAAGAGCCTGAGATCCGCACATAGTTTGGATAAAAAGCCCTTTGAAAAAAGACGTGTGGCCTCATGCAGTGGCCGTTGTCATTTTTATCATTCCCGGCTTCGTTTATTGCAACCCGGGCCTGCAGGGAGACAAGGTCAACCAATCGGACATGACGCAGGTGAAGGGGATGGCGCATGAAAGCATGGTATATTATCAAAAAACACACGAGCGACCGCTATGGACCAACAGCATGTTCGGTGGCGTGCCTTCGTATTTGATTTACACCCGGCTGTCGCAGAACAAGGTTTCCTTTCTCAATTCACTTTCCACCCTTTGGCTGCCATCGCCCGTAAACATGCTTCTTATCGCGATGTTTGGCATGTATTTTTTGTTATTGGTCTTTGTTTCTTTATCGGATCCGTTTGTTCGGCGCCGTCGGATATGGCTTTCCCTCTTATAATGTGATTCTGATCTCCGCCGGACACATTACCAAATTATTGACCATGCATGGATGGCCCCTTTGCTGGCGGGTGTGACCCTGAGATACATATCGGACAATATATAAAATAGTATGTTTAATCCAATCCCATTTTCAACAATTGTTCATTAGTCCATCTCATTTAAACCAAATAATCCCCTTAAAACAAAGCAGGCAGCCATGAATGACTGCCTGCCTGAATAATAGGAAATGGAGTACTTCAACGCCTGTACATCCTATGCCTTCTTTAGAAAATCCCTAAGCACATACTGCAGGATGCCCTCATTTTTATAATATTCAATTTCGATGGCGGAATCCAGGCGGCATTTAACCTCAAAACTTATCACTTCGCCCGAATCCTTTTTAGCAGTGACCTTCAGCAGCTTCCCGGGTGTAAGGTCTTTGCTGATGCCACCGATATCATAGGTTTCTTTTCCGTCCAGTTTTAAAGACGCCGCATCCTGTCCCTCAATGAATTGCAGGGGCAATACGCCCATTTGGACAAGGTTGCTCCGGTGGATACGTTCAAAGCTGACCGCAATAACGGCCCTCACACCCAGCAGCACGGTGCCTTTTGCGGCCCAGTCACGGGATGATCCGCTCCCGTACTCTTTCCCCGCTAAAACCACCAGGGGCACGTTTTCCTGCTTGTATAGGGCGGCTGCGTCAAAAACGGCCATCTCCTCATGATCCGGGAAATGTGTCGTGAAGCCGCCCTCTTTGGTGGCGATCTGGTTTTTAATCCGGACATTGGCAAAAGTACCGCGGATCATCACTTCATGGTTGCCGCGCCGGGAACCATAAGAATTGAACATGCGGCGTTCCACATCATGATCAAGCAGGTACTGTCCGGCGGGTGACCCCGGAGAGAAGGCTCCGGCCGGGGAAATATGATCTGTCGTGACGGAATCTCCCAATTTCAATAATATACGTGCGCCGCTGATATCCTTCACCGCTTCCGGCTCCTTGGAGATGTCCTTGAAAAAGGGCGCCTCTTTGATATAAGTGGATGTCGGGTCCCAATGGTAATCCTGACCCGTGGGTGCTTTTAGTTTCTGCCATTGCTCCTCACCCTGGAAGATCACATCGTAGGTTTCCTTAAAATCCTCCGGTTTCAGGGAATCCAGTATGACCTGGCTGATCTCCTGTTGGGTAGGCCAGATATCTTTCAGGTAGACGAATTCTCCATTGGGATCTCTTCCCAAGGGTTCGGTGGTCAGGTCTATATCTACCCGTCCTACCAGTGCGTAGGCGACCACGAGCATGGGTGACATGAGGAAGTTCATCCTCACCTGAGGATGTACCCGCGCCTCGAAATTCCGGTTGCCGGAAAGCACTGAAGCCACCACCATATCCCCTGCTTCCACGGCTTTGGAGATGTGAGGGGGCAGCGGGCCGCTGTTCCCGATACAGGAAGTGCAGCCATAGCCTACCGTATGAAACCGCAGGGCTTCAAGGTCTTCGGACAATCCTGAACGGTTCAGGTACTGGGTCACCACCTTGGATCCCGGCGCCATGCTGGTCTTCACCCAGGATTTGGTCCTGAGTCCCCTGTCAATGGCTTTGCGGGCCACCAGGCCGGCACCTACCATAACACTGGGGTTCGAGGTATTGGTACAGCTGGTAATGGCCGCTATGACCACATCACCGTCGCTGAGCAGGTATTCCTGGTTCTTCAGTTTGATGCGTACGGTCTTGAGCTGGTTGTCTTCCACGACCACCTCCGTCCCGTTGGCTTTTTCATGATAGGTGAATTCGGTACCCGATCCACCCTCTGAGAGCCAGGCTTTTTCCTGACGGCCGTTCACCGGAACATATTCCCGGTTAAATTCACTGGTCAGCACTTCTTCAAATTTACTATGCAGGTCCTTGACCAGTATCTTATCCTGTGGGCGTTTCGGACCGGCCACGGCTGGTTCCAGTTCCGAAAGATTGACTTCGAGCACGTCGGAATAGGTTATTTGTTCCTTACCCGTACGCCAAAGCATGTTTTCTTTACAATAGGTTTCCACGAGTGCGATCTGCTCGGGAGAGCGGTTGGTACGCCGCATATATTCCAGTGTCTGGTCATCAATCGGAAAATAAGTGACCGTGCACCCGAATTCAGGTGACATGTTGGAAATGGTCGCGCGGTCGGGTACCGTCAGGTGGTTGAGGCCGTCGCCAAAAACCTCCACAAATTTGCCCACGACGCCGTAGTCGCGCAACACCCGGGTGATGGCCAGCACCATGTCGGTAGCGGTGATCCCCTCCTCCAGTTTACCGGTCAGTTTTAAACCGATCACCTGCGGGCAGGCGAAATAAATAGGTTGTCCGAGCAGGGCGGCTTCCGCTTCTATGCCGCCCACGCCCCAGCCCAGCACACCGATGCCATTGACCATCGGGGTATGGGAATCCGTTCCCACCAATGTATCGGGAAAGGCCCAGCCGTCGCGTTCTATGATTCCTTTGGCGAGGTACTCCAGGTTTACCTGGTGACAGATGCCCATGCCGGGGGGAACTACCGTGAAGTTATCAAGCCCCTGCTGCGCCCATTTTAATAACTGGTAACGTTCATGGTTGCGTTCATATTCATAAGCCACGTTTTTCTCAAAGGCGTAATTGGTGCCGAAAAAATCGACCTGCACCGAATGATCGATCACCAGGTCAACGGGAATGGCAGGATTGATCTTGCTGCCGTCCTTCCCTTTGCGAATCGCCTCTGAACGGATGGAGGCGATGTCTACCACACTGGGAACGCCGGTAAAATCCTGCATCAATACGCGGGCCGGCTTATAGGGGATTTCCTGATCCATTCCCTCGGGCTTCCAGTTCAGGAGTGTTTCAAGGTGTTCATCGGTAATGCCGAAACCATCGTGGTTGCGGAGCGTATTTTCCAACAGAATACGAATGGAAAAAGGAAGGCGGTCAATGGCTTTCCCTTCATCCTGGAGTTTTTTCAAAGAGGCTATCTGCTGCGTGATCATGATGTAAAAAAGATTTTTTTATTTTTTTGAGATGATTGAAATAAAACGGGCTTTCCAAGGGAAAAAGGATTGGTTTAACGCTGATGGCCAGGCCGGCCGGGACACAGAAGGCCTGGAAAAAAAGGTCATCACCAGAATATTCTTCCTTAGAAACGAGCCGCAAGTTACTCAAAAAAAGGCAGTTGTAAAAATCCCGTTTAAGGCCAGGAGACTGCTGCACGCGTGATAGGCAGCCCTTATTTTTGCTCCGGTAACCCGCCTTAATACCCCACCGGCTGGTGCAGGATCTCCAGGAATTTTTTTAAGCCTTTTTTCTTGGCCTCGGTAAGGTCGTAACTGATGTGTTGTTTGTAATAAGCATGCAGATCAAAAAAATCGCAATCCGTTTCCCGGATCACTTCATTCAACGCTTCGCCATGGGTGCCTTCGCCGGTAGCGCTGTTAAAGCGGTTGATGAATTCCGGGGGGAGCGGTTTATTGCTGATCCAGGCAGCAAAAACCATCGGCAGTCCGGTGTGGGCGATCCAGCTCTCCGCCAGGTCATAAACATATTTATTTTCTGTACGCTGCTTCAGCGCCCTGTCCCCGATGACCACGCCCGCAATGGATCCGCCAATCGTCTTTTCATAACCCGGTTCGGCACGCAGGAGCGCCGGGCCCACTTTCCAGTAGTCCCGGAGCAGGAACCGGGCGAGTGCGACGGAGCTCTTACTCTGGTAATCCAGGTAGACACCGGTAACATCTTCAATGGGAACATCACTGAATAAACAGACGGATGCCACCGGCCCTGTGGCACCGATGCAATAATCAGAGATGATGTGATACTCCTGCAATTTGGGAATCAGCGCCACGGGAATGAGTCCTACATCCACCTCGCCATCGATTAACTGCTGACCGATCTTCGCGGGATAATCCATAGTCAGTTCCATTTCTTCCATCACCGGCGAATGCCGGAATCCATACAACAGGGGTTTGGTGTTCAGATAGCTTACCGCCGCCACTTTAATCTTACTATTTTCCATATTCAGCTGACAATTGACTAATTTTGCGGTGCAAAGGTACTGTTTCCTTTGCTTTGAAAATCAGCGGGATGCCGAAAATCAACAAACGTTCTTTCGGCCATTCATATTGACAAGCATTCAAAAGATTCCCCTATGCAGTTAGAACCCCTTACGGCCATCTCCCCCATTGACGGAAGATATTATCACCAATTATCATCCCTGTCGGATTATTTTTCTGAGTACGCCCTGATGCGTTACAGGGTGCAGGTGGAAGTGGAATATTTTCTGGCGCTGGCCAAAGCGGGCATTTTTTCATTCCCTGAAGAAAAAACAGGAGATTTCAGGAAGTCATATGTGGGATTTTCCATCAGTGATGCAGAGGAGATAAAGAAAACTGAAAAGGTTACTAACCATGATGTCAAGGCGGTCGAATATTTTGTAAAGGGCAAACTGGAGACACTGGGTTTTAAAGAACTGACCGAATGGGTGCATTTTGGTCTTACTTCCCAGGATATCAACAATACCGCGATACCGCTGCTCTGGAAGGATGCCCTGCAGCGTATTTTTACGCCACAGATTGGTGACCTTACAGATGTGATGAGCGATCTGGCAAAACAGTGGAAGGATGTGTCCATGCTCGCCCGGACGCATGGCCAGCCCGCTACCCCTACTAAACTGGGGAAAGAAATGCGTGTGTTTGCCGAAAGGATCCTGGGCCAGCTCACCCAATTAGGCCGGATTCCTTTTTCCGCCAAGTTTGGCGGGGCTACCGGCAATTTCAATGCGCATCACGCCGCTTTTCCCGAAACAGACTGGGTAGCGTTCGCCGACCAGTTTGTCAATGAAACACTCGGGCTGGACCGCACGCGTTACACCACCCAGATCGAACCCTATGATAACCTCGCCGCCCAATTTGACGCGCTGAAACGCATCAACAATATCCTGATTGATTTTTGCCGGGACTGCTGGACCTACATCTCCATGGATTATTTTAAGCAAAGGATCAACAAAAACGAAGTAGGTTCTTCCGCCATGCCGCATAAAGTGAATCCGATTGATTTTGAAAACGCGGAAGGCAACCTGGGCATCGCCAATGCCTTGTATGAGCACTTATCTTCCAAATTGCCCATCTCCCGCCTGCAACGTGATCTGACGGATTCAACGGTATTGCGCAACATAGGGGTCCCCTTTTCCCACAGCCTGCTGGCGTTTAGTTCCATTCAAAAGGGCGTCGGCAAACTTATCCTCAACGAAGCAAAGCTGGCACAGGACCTGGAAGCGAACTGGGCCGTGGTATCAGAAGCCATTCAAACGATCCTCCGGCGGGAAAATTATCCGCAGCCGTATGAAGCGTTAAAAGCCCTGACCCGTGGCGGCGAGAACATCGACCAGCAGTCCATCCACCGGTTTATAGACACCCTGGCAGTAAAAGCGGGGGTAAAAAAAGAACTAAAACAAATTACACCGGGCAATTACACGGGCGTCCTGTAGCGGCGGCGTCTTTCAACAGCTGACCGCTGTTGCTGCCTGCCCCGCTTTATTTACATGCGCTTTATTTATGTAAGTCCCTTTTTATCCTTAACAGCCATCAACATGCCATACAAACTCACCGGAAAAATACAACACTATGCCTGGGGCGGA
>DASULB010000327.1:0-6143 GCA_036278455.1 Chitinophagaceae bacterium
AATGGGTGCTTCCGTTGCAGAATACCACCCAGCAACCCGCCTTGCAATCGCTCAGCGACCGGACAACCCGCCACAAGCTTTTTGAAGCATCCTGGAACCGTGCGGAGAAGGGCGATTCCAATGATACCCGTGCCACGATCGCACGTCTTGCTCAGATCCGGGCGCAGCAGGCGAAACTATTGGGTTACCCGAATTTTGCCGCCTGGAAATTACAGAATCAGATGGCCAAAACGCCGGCTGCCGTGGAGGACTTCCTGGGTAAACTGGTTGCTCCGGCGACCGCCAAAGCCAGGGAAGAAGCAGGTCATATCCAGCAGCTGATTGATAAGCAAAAGGGTGGGTTCAAACTACAGCCCTGGGATTGGAATTTTTACGCCGAACAGGTGCGCAAGGCGAAATACGACCTTGATGAGGATCAGATCAAACCTTATTTTGTTTTGGACAGTGTATTGGAGAATGGCGTATTCTATGCCGCCAATCAATTATACGGGCTGACCTTTAAAGAACGGCATGATCTTCCGGTATATCAGGAGGATGTCCGCGTATTTGAAGTGTATGACAAGGACTCTTCTTCCCTTGGGTTGTTTTATTGCGATTACTTTAAGCGTGATAATAAGTCCGGCGGCGCATGGATGGACAACATCGTGGTGCAGTCCAGGCTGTTGGGCACCAAACCCGTGATCTACAATGTGGCTAACTTCACCAAACCGGCCCCGGGGCAACCCGCTTTGCTTAGTTATGATGATGTGACAACGATGTTTCATGAATTTGGTCACGCTTTGCATGGCTTCTTTGCCAGCCAGGAATACCCCAGCCTGTCCGGGACGAATGTGGCCCGCGACTTTGTAGAGTTTCCATCCCAGTTCAATGAACATTGGGCGCTGGACCCCAAGGTGCTGATGCATTATGCGAAAAACTACAAGACCGGTGAACCCATGCCGAAAACGCTGGTGGATAAGATAAAGAAAGCCGCCACCTTCAACCAGGGTTATATGCTTACAGAGTTGTTGGCCGCCGCCGAACTGGATATGGAGTGGCATACCCTTCCTGCGACCGCGCCCCGGCAAAACGTGGATTCATTTGAATTGGCGGCCCTGAAAAAGACGCACCTGGACCTGCCGCAGGTCCCGCCACGCTATCGTTCCAGTTACTTCATGCATATCTGGGGAAACGGGTATGCGGCAGGCTATTATGCATACCTCTGGACCGAGATGCTGGATGACGATGTTTTTGCATGGTTTCAGCAACACGGCGGGCTCTCCAGACAGAATGGGCAGCGTCTCCGCGATATGATCCTGTCCCGCGGTAACACAGAGGATTACGGCAAGATGTTCCGTGATTTTTGCGGACATGATCCGAGAATCGGACCCATGTTAACGGACAGGGGAATGGTTGCGAAGTAGAAAAAACAACGGGCCTCGGAACATCCTTCATCCTGCAGTTGGATGTTTTAAGTGTCCAGGGGCCTCCTGCATTTGCGTGAGGGGAGCCTCCGCCTGCTTAAGCCCGCAATGTTTAGGGGATAAACATTTGCATTCCATCCGATTTTTTGTATTTTTCGTTTTCAAAATGTCAAAAATATACCATGAGAAGATTGGCCGTTTTCTTTTGCCTGGCGATGCTATGTTCCATCATCGCACAGGCCCAGATCAACATTCCGCAAACCTGGAAATTTCATACCGGAGATCAGTCCACATGGTCGGCGCCGGGATTTAATGACGCGTCCTGGGAGACAATCAAGGTAGGAAGCCCCTGGGAGTTGCAGGGCCATACGGATTATGACGGCTTTGCCTGGTATCGTGTCAAGGTAGTCATTCCTTCTTCACTGAAGACAAACTCTTATCTGAAGGGCGACCTTAAGATAGCATTGGGGAAAATTGATGACGGCGATGAGACATTTTTGAACGGAAAGATCATTGGGCAAAATGCAGAGCTTGGCGGATCGATCGAAGAAGGTAACTGGGATGTCTCCAGGACCTACAGGATTCCGCTCAATGATCCTGCCATTCATTGGGACGCGGAAAACGTGATCGCCGTGCGCGTATATGATCACAGCGGCAACGGGGGTATGTACGAAGGGCCTTATTCCGTCAGCGTGGCCGGCATTACCGATATGATCACCATTGACGACCGTTCGGATAATTTTCATTTTTCAGACCGGACGCATATGCAAAAGAAAATATACCTGAAAACATCCAGCGGGCAGTATGATTTTTCGGGAAACCTGACGGTGGAGGTGATCGACCCCGCTGACGGGAAGTCTTTGTGGCAGAAGTCGGTTCCTGCTCATTTTTCCCAGTCCAAACCCTTTTCCTACCAATATGCCTTTACCTCGCCGGCTGGCCGGTCTTACGAGGCGAAGTATGTTTTCAAGGAACACCGTTCAGGAAAAACCGTTACCGCTACCGAAGGGGTTCCCTATATTTTAACCCCTGTTCCCTCTCCCAAACCGCAGATCAATGGCGCCACGGTGACCGGTGTTCGTCCGGGCCACCCGTTTTTGTTTCGCGTCCCGGCTACGGGCAAAAGGCCGGTACAATTTTCAGCGGCAAACCTGCCTGAAGGGCTGCATATGGATGGAGGGACCGGGATCATTTCGGGTAGGGTGTCCAAACCCGGCGATTATGTGGTCAAGCTGACGGTGAAAAATGCACTGGGTACTGACTCCCGGGATCTGACCATTAAGGTAGGGAATCTCATCGGCCTGACGCCGGCGATGGGGTGGAACAGTTGGAACGCCTGGGGGTTGAGCGTAAACGAGCAGAAGGTCAAGGCCGCGGCCGATGTGATGGTAAAGAAAGGCCTGATGGATCATGGCTGGACCTACATCAACATAGATGATGGGTGGCAAAGGCCTACACGTGCTGCCGACGGCAGGGTGGTACCCAATAATAAATTCCCGGATATGAAAGGCCTTGCTGATTACATCCACCATGACGGACTGAAAATGGGCATTTATTCCTCTCCCGGAACAAAGACCTGCGGCGGTTTCATGGGCAGCTACCAGCATGAAGCCCAGGATGCCGAGACCTATGCCCAATGGGGCATCGATTATCTGAAATATGACTGGTGTTCCTATAGCCAGGTCGCTCCCCCAAAACCGGATCTCGCATGGCTGCAAAAGCCGTATAAACTGATGGATTCCGCGTTGCAACACATTGACAGGGACATTTACTACAGCCTGTGCCAATATGGGATGGGGGATGTATGGAAATGGGGGGCGACTGTAAACGGTAATTCCTGGCGCACCACCGGTGATATCAGGGATACCTGGCAGAGCATGGCGGGCATTGGCTTCCATCAGGAGAAATGCGCCCCTTATGCCGCCCCGGGGCACTGGAATGATCCCGACATGCTGGTCGTGGGAAAAGTAGGCTGGGGTCCGAATCTGCACAGCAGCCGCCTTACACCCGATGAACAATACACCCACATCAGCCTTTGGTGCATGTTATCGGCACCACTGTTAATTGGATGCGACATGAGCCAGTTGGACGATTTTACGCTCAACCTGCTGACCAACGATGAAGTGCTCGCCATAGATCAGGATCCCCTGGGCAAAGAAGCTGTTCAGGTAGCCAAGGTTGATTCTGTTCTTATTTATGAGAAGGATCTGGCTGACGGCACGAGGGCGGTGGGATTTTTTAACGTAGGATCGACCTCGGCCAATGCCACTGTGCAACTGTCCGCGCTTGGATTAAGCGGTACGTGGCAGGTGCGCGATCTGTGGCGGCAAAAGAATGTGGGAACCGCAAAGGGGACCTACCATGCGAAAGCCGTTCCGTCGCATGGTGTACTGCTCGTGAAGATGAGCAAAGCGGACTAAAGCAGGCCTGCAATAATCAGCCGTATGATACGTTAGTGTATGCACTGATAAAGAATAGACTTTTTCAGTTTAAATAAACCCGTCATGATTTTCTTGATACTTCTGCAGTACATCAAACCCCATTTTGCCATCGACCAGTATTATCCGAGTCATCAGGATTTCATTGACCGCTATGTGGACAGCGGACATTTTATCTGTAGCGGCCGGAAGACGCTTAAAACCGGTGAATTTATTTTATGCAAAGCGGGTAACAGGAAAGAAGCGCAAGCCATTGTGGCGGAGGACCCTTTTGATATCAACCAGCTGGCCGTTTTCGAGATCGTCCAGTACAGCGTCACCGCTTATGCCAAAGCATTCGGATCGCTGGTAGATGCGGAAGCGTGAGGTTGTTTCTTTTTAATTTTTCTCTTTAGCTTTCCTTTTTAACTTTTTTCTGAGCCACCCATCGGACTCGAACCGACGACCTGCTATTTACGAAACAGCTGCTCTACCAACTGAGCTAGGGTGGCAATTTTTCCACACAGGAGCCCAGGGCAATGACTCATCCTGACGCTGCCAACTGAGCCTGGGTTGCTGACGGAGCGCAAAAGTAACAAGAATTCAGGATTTTTGCGCATGGTTTGCTATTTTGGGAATACATTTTTATGTTTCGTCACATTTTCCCGGCATTTCATCACATCTGTTTTCAGGGAATTATTTTCAGGAGTATCATTGTGAAAAAATCATAAGCAATGATGAATCCACAAAGTATTCTTTTGTTCGACATGCCGGGAAGAGTTTTTTACATATTTATTTTTGTCATAATATTTTTGGGCTCACTTTTTCTGATCAGTGTATATTATCTGGGCAATTCGGCGAGAAGAAACACACTCGTCGGCAGAATTCTAAAAGAGTTTATCGTTGCTTTGCTTGTTTGGGTGATGATTGCTGCTTTATTGGCCGGTTATGGGAAAGGGCATGGCTTTCTGATTTTGTTCTGGGTAAGCTTGGTGCCATTCGGCTATTTTCTCTGCCTGATCAACCTATATTGGTTGATACCGGCATTTGAAAAAAAGAAGAAAAGAATTTCCTCCTATGTTGCCGAGCTTGTTGCTGCCGCACTTATCATCGCTTTCCCTTTTCTGGCAATTGCAGCCTCTTTGCGCTATGAGCGTATGCTTGGGATCCTTATCCTGTACTTTGTCGTCGCTACGATCGCCTCCTTGGCAATAACATGGTTTATCTATTGGCGCAATAAAGAGCAAATCCGGCAAATGCTTTACCTGAAAAAAGAGCTGGGACAAGCTGCTTCCAGCCTGCAATCACTTCGTTCTCAAATAAATCCGCATTTCCTGTTCAATACATTGAATACCCTGTACGGCCTCGCGATCAATGAAAATGCCATTAAAACCGGCGACGGCATTCAGCGGTTGGGAGATATGATGCGGTTCATGCTCCAGGATAATCAGAAAGACCTGATCGCGCTGGCTAGTGAGGTCAGCTACCTGAGAAATTATATTTATATACAGCAGTTACGGGTGGCTGCTTCCGACAACATGCAGCTGACTGTCGATATACAGGAGCCCGAAGAAGAATATCTGGTTGCGCCCCTATTGCTCATCTCTTTTGTGGAAAATGCTTTTAAACACGGCGTGCGCCTGCAGGAAAGATCGTGGATAAGCATCAGCCTGTACGTGCAGAACGAGGTTTTGTATTTCGAGGTGCATAACAGCATACATGCACAAAGTAAGGAAGCTACCGGGAAAAATGATACGGGTATCGGGCTGGAAAATGTAAGAGAACGTCTAAATCTTTTGTATCCCGGTAAGCATCATTTGGCCATCAGTGAAGATGAGGGCGGCTACGGGATCTGTTTAACATTGAATTTATAAGACATGAGATTAGTATGTTTGCTGGTGGCATGTTTGTATTATTGCATACCGGCTATATCGCAGGGTGTTCAATTCAAAAAAACCTTTCCTGGAAAGATGCGCTTTCTGTGGCTGAAGCTTCTGATAAAATGGTATTTGTCGATGTCTATACGGACTGGTGTGGTCCTTGCCAGAGAATGAATAAGGAAGTATTTCCACAGAAAAAGGTAGAAAATGAGTTTAATAAGATGTTTATCAATTATCAACTGAATGCTGAAAAAGGAGAAGGTCCGATGCTGAAAAACATATACAATGTTACCTCCTACCCTACTTATTTATTTGTCCGAAGCGATGGAACATTAATTTATAAAGCGTGCGGTGCCATGAGTCCAAACCAATTATTAAAGGAAGCAGATCATGCCTTTTCAGAGGCTAAAGAACCGGTAACCATCGTACAGATGGACGACCCT
>DASULB010000328.1:0-7234 GCA_036278455.1 Chitinophagaceae bacterium
GAATAAGCAGACGGACCCTCATGGACCTGCAGGGATTTCGACCAGGTAACGCCGTCGTCGAAGCTTTCTTTAATGGTCATGTTTGATCGCACATTGCCGCTGGAAGGGTTTGAGAAAAACAGTTCATGACTTAGCCCGGCCGGATAAGAGAGCAAACTTCCCTGGCAGGCGGGATCCGGAAGATGGGAATCTTTTTTAGCGGTGGACCAGGAAATACCCCCGTCCTTGCTGGTAGATATCAGACGGAGGCCCTTGCTACGCATGTTAATCATAAGATCACCATTGGAAAGTTCGGCCACCGAAGACTCGTTACCGCCACCGGGTACCACTCCGCCCAAGTGCCAGGTACTGCCCCCGTCATCGGAATAAATGATGTGAGAGGAGCCTTTTTTTGTGACCAGCGCGATATGATCGCAGGGAATCATCAGGCGTCCGGCATGTTTCCCCCCTGCAATTTGGATTCCATGGCAGGGACCGGTTGCATACCAGCCCCAGTTCTTTGGCTTTACAGAATCCGTAACCTCCTTTGGGATGGCCCAACTTAAACCATCGTCTGCGGAATGCGTAACGTATACGCGCCTGGTATCTTCACTGGTACCGTTGTTTATTTCTCCGATATTATCTTTCCCCAGGTTCCAGGACATGGCCAGGATGACGTTTCCGGTTTTTTCATCAATGACCGGTGCAGGATTGCCACAGGTATTGCCGCCGTCATCCCATACAGTGATCAGTCCACTCCACGTTTTCCCATTATCCAGCGAACGCCTTACTACCAGATCAATATTCCCCGCATCTCCACAATTATTCTTGCGCGCCTCAGCGAATGCCAGCAAGGTCCCTTTCTTCGTTTTAATAATGGCTGGTATCCGGAAGCAACTGTAACCTTCGGTCCCTGCTTTATAAATATAGTGAAGCGTTTTAACGGGTGGCGGCGCGTTATCTGTGGTATCACCCTGGCTGGAACCAGGATCATCCGTCGCCCCACCGCTTTTCTGGCATGAAAATGTAACAAGCAAGACACCCACTGATAAAACAAGTATTAAAAAAAAACGCTTTCTCATCTATTTAAATTTAACTGGTGATAAACAATGCCTCCGGCTGTTCGATGGATCAAAATCAATAGCCTTCGGTTTGTTTCAATTTTGGGTTGATGTCTATCTGGGTCAGTGGAATTGGGAAATACAACGGTGTATGTTTTCCCTCTAGGTTAGGCACCTCCTGATAAACATCTATGATCCCTTCCGCATTGAACCTTACCAGGTCCGGCCAACGCTTTTGCTCATTCCATAATTCCCTGAAACGTTCATCCAAAATGGCTTTTTCCACCGTCTTCTTATCCATCGCCCCGGCATAATCGCCAATATGGGCCCTTACTCTGATCTGGTTGAGGGCTGTAATGGCATCCGGTATCCTGTCCAAGGCGGCCAGCGCTTCTGCTTTCATAAGAATCAGCCCGCCCAATCGGTATACGATGATATCATTATCAAAATAACGGTCATCACTATAAAGCGTTCCCCTGAATTTATTTCCAAAAACACCGATGACCCCACCGGTAGCGGAGATGGCGGTAACGACGGATGCCGCTTTTCGCTGATCGTTCGCATTTTCATCAAACAAGCTGATCAATTTTGGGCTCGGTGCATAATTGCTCCTTGCACCATTTTTGGCGTATGGGATATCGGCTTTGTTTTTGGCGGTATTCACAAAAATATCACGCGCCTTCAATCCTCTGGCGTACATACCGGACTCCTCATCACGCAGGAAATGAATGGAAAAGACGATCTCCTTTCCATTGCGATTAGCCGTTGAAAAGATTTGAGAAAAATCACTTTCCAGCGCCAACCCCACGGTGGATTGCACCTTGGAAATGGCCATCAGTGTGCTGTCCAGGTCGGCATTCCCACCTTTCAGCACCTTGGCTTTCCAAAGAAATGCATCCGCTTTTAAAGCATAACAGGCGGGCTTGGAAGCCCTGCTCTTATTGATAAAGCCATTTTCCGGAAACAACGCGATTGCCTCGTCCACATCCTTTAATACCTGTTGCATCACCGTTGTCGCAGGGCTCCTGCCGACCATGGGTTGGTCACCGCTTTCGGTGGGTTCAAGCACCAAAGGCACATCCCCCCATGAACGCAAGAGGGTAAAGTAGGTGAATGCCCTGATGAAATAAGTTTCTGCAAAAACCCGGTCCTTATCCTGCTGACTCGAGAAAGGTATCTGTTTCCCATATTTTAACAGTAAATTACAGTGATGGATCAGGTTATAAAAAGAGACCCAGTTAGGAGCGGTTGAATTGGTCAGGTTTTGCAACCAGGCGTTGGAGACCCCCACTTCCAGACCCGGCACATAGGAATCTCCTCGATCTTCCAGATAATAGGTCGTATTCATGACACTGCGGAATTTGGTATAGATTCCCGTCAAATAACCCGTGACATCCCCTTCTGCTTTCCAGTAGTTGGCATTGGTAATGCTGGAAACCGTTTTTACATCCAATACCTTATTGCACCCTGCCGTGCACAGCATCGCCAGCATGCCAAAGGATATTAGAAAAATCTTTATCTTTTTCATTATGAAATATTTTTTGGTTATAGTCAAGAGATGGGTGATCAGAAGTTTACGTTGATACTAAAGTTATACTCCCTGGGCCGCGGATATAAGCCAGGATCCCTTCCGGTATACACTTCCGGCATAAGGCCGTCATATTTCGTAAGATATCCGAGATTAAAAACGCCTGCGAAAAGATCAATGCTCTGGATATAGGCCTTTTGGAGCACTTTTGTCTGGATATGATAGCCTAAGGAAACTTCCCTGAAAGCGATGAAATCACCCTTGCTATAGAATAGGGAACTGTTGCTGGCATAACCGCCATTACCAATTCCATTGGATGGCCTCAGATAATTATGCCAGTTGTAATCCACATCACTTTGTACCGTATAGCGCGGGTATTTCTTATTCACATCACCTTGCTTCTTCCATATCTGATCTCCAATGACGTCTGTCAGGGTCTGCATGTTATTCCGTGCACTACCGTCCGTTCTCGCACGGAAGCCATTGTCGATCACAAAACCGGTGGCATAATCCATGACAATACGCAGGCTTAGGTTCTTATAGTGAAAAGTATTCACCATCCCACCCTGTATGTCGGGTCGGATATATCCCATAAACACCATATCCCGATTGTCGATGGTATCATTGTGATCCAGGTCTTTCCAAATAGCATCCCCGCCAATCTTTTTACGGCCCGCTGCTGCGACATCATAGGGTGCATTGGCCGCTGCCTGGTCTGTAGAATATACGCCGATCATGTCATATGCCCAACGTTGACCGAATTGCTCCCCTTCAGCGAAACCGCCCACCTTCACATACTTCTTCTGATGGGGATCATAGACATAATTACCCCCTACCCTATTCTTGGCTTCTCCATTGGGTGGCAATTTATTTACCACGCCTTTGTTGTAGGAGAAAGTGAAATCCAAATTCCATGAAAAGTCTTTGCTTTTTACCGGGGTAGCACCCAGTTCAACTTCAAACCCCGTATTGCGAATGGAGCCATAATTGCTTTTAATCGAACTGAAGCCTGTTTGGGCAGCAAGCGGCTTATCGAAAAGCCTGTCGGAGGTAAGCTTATTATAATAATCCAATAACAAGGTGATCTTGTTATTAAACAAACCTATATCCGCTCCTATGTCAAAGGAAGTGGTGGTTTCCCAAATAAGATCATTGTTAGCCAGGGTAGTGTTCAGGATACCAACCTCCCCCAGGTAATTGTAACCTGTAGAGTATTGTCCCTGTGAATCATAAATACTCAATACGTTGTTACCCGCCTGGCCCCAACTGGCTCTTAACTTAAATTGAGAGACAATTGGCCTTATCGCATCCCAGAAATTCTCCATGTAAATGTTCCACCCAGCGGACACGCCCGGGAATAAACCCCATTTATGGTTCTTTGCAAAAAGGGAGGAGCCATCCCTGCGCAAGCTGGCGGAAAAAAGATATTTCTTATTGTAGTCGTAATTCAATCTTCCAAAATAACTCATGAGTACATTCGTGGATTCCGTGGTGGAGGCACGTTGTGTCGTGGCGGAGGTCGCGTTCAGGGTAGTGATGTAATCGGTAGGTGCATCGTAACCGCTTCCCGACATGTTAAAGGCGTAATCTTTAATAAAACTGGTGCCCAGCATCAGGTTAAAGTGATGTTTACCTGCCAGGGTCTTTTGATAATTCAGCAGGCCGTCTGTCTGCAAATGCGTATCCAGGTTATGTGCAGCCGATGCATTTCTTTTTTTATTGGTGGTGTTGTAAGCCTGAAAATAATTTTCTTTTCCTTCAGCCGTGAACCACGACACCGAAGGAGTAAATTTTAACCCTTTCGCGATATCCCAATCGGCTCCTAAATGGAGCGTGGTGCGGTACACATTTATATCCGTATACTTTTCCCTGTAATACACTTCGTACAACCGGCTTACGAAGGAAGAAACCCCTTCACCGGGAGCCGGCAGACCATCTTCAAATCTCAGGCGGTAGGTAGGGGGCATCTTTACCGAGCGGCTCAATACATTTTGATAGCTGTTGGGGCTATTGGCATTGCGCAGAGAATAATTCACATGGGCATTGAGTTTAAATCGGTTGCTTAATTTATAGGTGGTATTTAAAAGAATGCTGTAGTCCTTATAATAACTGCCCAGGACGATTCCATCCTGATCCGTGTATCCCAGTCCCATGTAATAAGTTCCTTTGTCATTGCCACCGCTGACATTCACATTGTAATCCTTTCGCGGTGCGGTCTGAAAAGTCACATCCTGGTAGTCAGTACCCTTAAAGATCAGTTGCTTTCCCGTCGCGGGATCTTTCATGGTTTGCCATCCCTGGTTTTTTAGCAGATCGTTGACATAACCGGGGCCATAATCCTTAATATAGGTATCAAGAAATTCCAGCGTTCCCGCTGTATTGCGGGGGTTTCCGGTTGACATGCCAAAGGTTCCTCCGGTCAAATATAAATCCGGATTTGTTTTATTGAACTCCATAGTATTGAGTCTGGCCACATAGACGTATTGCTCCGCACTGGTGAAACTGTAGCGTTTTGGCTGCTGATCGATACCATACGTGAACTTAAAGTTTACTTTCGTTTTACCGCTTTTACCGGACTTGGTCGTTACAATGATGATACCATTAGCGGCCCGGGCACCATAAATGGCCGTAGAGGCTGCATCCTTCAATACCTGGATGGATTCAATGTTGCCGGGATCCAGATCGGTAATGCTTCTCATCCCCTGGGAAACCACACCATCTACTATAAGCAGCGGTGCGTCACCTTCGGGAGATGTGGAGGTCCCGCCCCTCAGAAAGATCTGGGGATCCGCACCGGGTTGTCCGTTTGATATCTGGAGCGTGAGCCCTGGAACCTTGCCCTGCAACTGCTTCAATGCGTTCCCGCCTGAGGTATGTTCAAATTCTTGCTCACCCACTTTGGAAATGGCATTGGTAACGTCTACACGGGACTGCTTCCCGTAACCGATGGCAACCACTTCATTCAGCTTAACCGTATTTCCTTTCAGGGTCACATCGATCTGGTGCCTCCCATCGACTTTGACGGTTGTCGGTGCCATCCCCAATGTTTTGAAAACCAGGGTGGCCCCATCATGGACCGTGATGGCATAACTGCCGTCTTCGGTACTGATCGTCCCGTTTTGTGTCCCTTTCTCCATAATGGTTACACCTGGTAAGGGGTTGCCGGACTGATCGGTGACCACTCCCTGCACTTTGATCATGGCAATCTGATTTTGAGAGCCGATATCCATGGCAGTTGACTTGACGGGCTGTGCCAGGAGGAAACCTGCAAAAAGAAGGGATGCAAAGGAGATGAGTTTAAAAGGTAAAAAACTGCTTTTCATATCCAAATGATTTAATAGTTAAATGAAAGAGACTTATTTCATTCTTTAAATAATAAGTCTTACAAAATAGTAAATGCGCCAGAACTAGACAACAGCCTTATGTATTATTTATAAATAGTAATCTAACTTACAGGGGCACAAAATACAACAATTATGATATGTTGTACTACCTAATAAAGATTTTTTTGAAAATATTTATTACATATTGATATTCATTCTCTTAGAAATCCAATTATGGAACTCCACAAATAATTTATATTTGCACTATTAAATACTACTTATTATGGAAAAGGACAGCACGCTTACCGAACGGACCGAACAGGAAATCTTAAAATATGTCACTGATCAGGGTTATAATTTGGGGGACACATTGCCGAAAGAAAATGAATTTGCGGAAATACTGGGCGTCAGCAGGGTGGTCATCCGGGAAGCGCTCAGCAGGCTTCGCATCCTCGGTTTCATTGAGACCAGGAGAAAACGCGGAACGGTGCTAACCTCCCCCAACATGTTCTACGGGGTAAAAACCATCGTCAATTCGGGAAAGCTGGATATGGAATCCTTAAAGGACCTTTATGAGCTCAGGATCATGCTGGAAATAGGCATGGCGGATTTTATTTTCCTTCGCAAAACGCCGGAATCCATTGCTGAGCTGGAAAGGATTGTGTGCGAGGAGGATGCGACCGACGTATCCGATCTGGAGAAACTGGCCAGGCTGGACATACAATTTCACAGCACCCTCTATAAGATGTCGGGCAATAAGACACTTAGGGCCTTTCAGAACCTGCTGAACACCTTATTCACCACTTATTCCAGAAGTAAAGACTGGCGGCGGCGGCAGATCATTTCCCATACTGCACTGGTGGAGATCTTAAAGAACAGTACTACTGACGCCTTTCGAACAGCCATGCGGCTGCATCTCAATACCCGCTTTGAAGATATGGAAGCCTTGTTTAAAAAAGATGAGCAGCCTATTGAAGTAGGTAACCATGGTAAGAAACGTCCTGCCTCCCATCCGTCCTGACATCCTCTGGCAGTTATTGCAGGCTTAACGGGGCAAGGGCTTGACGGATGAGGCCATATCGGCGGCCACTATTTTGATGCCTTCATCAAAACTATGAGGGGCATAACCCAGCTTTTCCCGGGCCTTGTCAATGCTAAAGCCTGTTTTCGCGGGACGTCGCGCGGCCTGGGTAAAAGTGGAAGCATCCGCCTTTTCAATCAGGGATTTATCCAACTTAAAATATTCCGCTACCTGCATGGCCATCTCATAGGGTGTCAGCAGGTCTTTCCCTGAAATATTAAAAACACCGGGGGGATCCGGCTTTTCATTTTCGTTCGCCCGC
>DASULB010000329.1:0-6886 GCA_036278455.1 Chitinophagaceae bacterium
CATACCCCTGTCTTACAGCGCCCAGGGAAAGGCACAAGGTGAACCGCTCATTGCCGTACAGGAGCAAAATTCACCGTGGATCATGGATATCAATAATTTTCTGGGCGGTCAGCCACAACCCACGGATACCAGTTTAAAGACGGCCCTGTACAAGCTCGCTGAAAAAGCCGTTAAGGACAAGGCGTCCGCGGTACTCTTTTACAACAGCACCGGCAGTTCGCCGGATTTGCATTTTGATCCGGGAGAAAAGCTCGGCCCGCTGAGCATTCCTGTCCTCTATGTCAGGGGCCCGGCCGCACAGAAGTATTTTAAAGACTCCACGGCTTCGGTAAACGTTCAGCTGCAGGTATCTTTTTCCGAAAAAACGGATACCCTCTATAACGTGATCGCCCATATCGATCACCATGCGCCGGGTACCATCATTATCGGCGCGCATGATATAGGCGATAAGGCCGCGCTGATCGAGCTTGCCCGGCTCCTGAAAGGAGGCAGGCGCTATCAAAAGATGAACTATCTTTTCATTACTTTTCCGGACGGGAAAAACGGGCAATTGGCTTCCCGGTATTTTACCGAGCATCCTACGATCGATTTAAAAAAAGTGAATTGCGTGATCGATATGGATGGAACAGGTAAAGTCAGTCCCCAAAGTCCCGGACTTCAGATAGCGGGTACAGACAGCTCGCCAGGGTGGCCGGTGATCCTGAACAAAGTAAAAGATAAAAAGCTTAGGGTATATCCCCACGCAGTGGATACCTCCGCTTTGCTCTATGACAGGAAACTTCCTTTCTTATCCCTTTCCGCAGACAGTACCGGGGCGATCAATGACAGTGGCCTGTTAACCGTGGTCAAATACATGGGCGATCTGCTCAGGGAATTGAATGGTACCGGAAAGTTAGCATCCAATCCATAAACCGCTCCGTCAGATTACCATTTTCTTTAAGAAACTCCGCTTCAGGGACAGCTTAAGAGAGCTTAAGAGGGTTTCCCCATGCCTTTTCTAACGCTTTGCAGCCTGTGCGGCTGATTGACCTGATGATCCTGATAATACAGGAGGGCCGCTTGCCGTCACTGCCACGGGTAAGGAGGCTTCGCCGGTCATCATACAGGCTTTCCGTCCCTGATGGAGCCGGTATCCTCTTCTCTCCGTTTATACAATTTCCCACGGTCCGTTTCTTTCTTTTTCCCAACATTTGTACCTACTTTACCGGAGCATTTTCCTAAACACACCACAACCATGAAATATCCAGTTTTCCTGTCCGCTTTACGATGCAAAGGCCTTTTGACCGCCTGGTTCGTAGCAGCCTGTTTTTTATGCACAGACGCCCAGCCGCTGCATCATGCCTGGTCTTACCAGAGCCTTCAATTCGGCCCGGCTGCGCCCATTCCCGCGCTGAATGATTTCAGTGGCATACAGTGGGAAAAAACAGGTCATTTGTTCACCAGGCTGGAACCTAACGATGGTGGGTTTGATATCGTCGAATATGATCCGGCAAACAACTTCTCGGAAAAGATCATCGCCACCTCTTCCCAACTTATACCCCTGGATTCCACTAAGCCTCTGGAAGTAGAATCCTATACCTGGTACCCGGAACACCGGAAACTGCTGCTTTTCACTGATTCAAAACGGGTATGGCGGGCCCATACCCGGGGGGACTTTTGGATATATGAACTGAAGTCAAAAAAATTATCCCGGTTGGGAAAAGACCTGCCCCAATCCTCTCTGCAATTCGCAAAGATATCCCCCGACGGTACAAAAGCCGCCTATGTCAGCAAGCATAACATCTATGTAGAGGACCTGCAAACGGGCGAGCGGAAAAGGCTCACCCAGGATGGTACCGAAAAGATCATCAACGGCACTTTTGACTGGGCTTACGAAGAAGAGCTCTTCTGCCGCGACGGCTTTCGCTGGAGCCCTGACAGCAAGTCCATCGCCTACTGGCAGATCAACGCGACGGGTATCCGCGATTACCTGATGCTCAATACGACCGATTCTGTTTACTCATTCGTCGTTCCTGTGCAATATCCCAAGGTGGGCTATAACCCTTCCTCCGCCAAGATCGGCGTGGTCAATGTTGCCACCGACGCCATTAAATGGATGAAGATTCCCGGCGACTCCATCCAGCATTACCTGCCGCGCATGGATTGGGCAAACAATAATGATGAGCTGATGGTACAACAATTCAACCGTAAACAGGACTCGACCTGGCTGTACCTGGTCAATGTACATACGGGGAAGGCAACCGATGTTTATACCGAAGGGGATAAGGCCTGGATCGACATCAATTACTTTTGGCAATACGATCGTCCGGGTTGGGACTGGATCAATGACGGGAAGCAATTTTTGTGGACCACGGAGAAAGACGGATGGAGACGTGTATACCGCCTGAACCGCGACGGCTCTCATGAGCGGCTGATCACCACAGGAAATTATGACGTGATCGATGTGGCGGGCATTGACCGCAGCCACGGCATCCTATATTTCTATGCCTCTCCGGACAACGCTACCCAGCAATATCTCTATAGCGCATCACTGGATGGAAAAGGAAAACCCGTGCGTATTTCGCCCGCTGATGAGACGGGTACCCACCGTTGTACGATCTCTCCGGACGGATGGTACGGTGTCCATTCATTCTCGAACCATGACACGCCCCCCACCAGCGAGTTCATTCGGATGAACAACCACAAGGTATTGAAAAAGGCTGAAGGGGCCCGGTTCAGTCCTGAGATGGTCAAAAGGATGCTGCATAATCCCAAATCATTCTTCCGCGTCACCACCAGCGACCATGTAACAATGGACGGCTGGATGGTCAGGCCCGCGGATTTTGATTCCACCAAAAAATATCCCGTACTGTTCTACGTATATGGTGAACCCGCGGCCTGTACCGTAAAGGATGTCTTCAGTCCGAATCCGTGGTACCAGCAACTGGCTGGCGAAGGCTATGTGATCATTTCCGTGGATAACCGCGGAACACCTGCCCCCAAAGGCCGCGCATGGAGAAAAGCCATTCTTAAAAGCATCGGGACCCTTAACATTCATGATCAGGCAATGGCAGCAGAAAAAATACTGCAATGGCCCTGGGTGGACAGCAGCCGCATTGCGGTCTGGGGATGGAGCGGGGGAGGTTCCTCCACACAGAACCTGATGTTCCAGTACCCTGGTATCTACCAGACGGGCATGGCCGTCGCCGGCGTATCGAACATGCTTTATTATGATAATATCTATGAGGAACGCTATATGGGCCTGTTGCCTCAAGACATGAAATACTATCAGCGGGGCGCCTCCGTCAACCACGCCAAAGGCCTGCAGGGCAATTTACTTATCATTCACGGCAGTGGCGATGACAATGTACATTACCAGAACCAGGAAGCGCTCATTAATGCGCTGGTAGCCGGCGGAAAACAATTCTCAATGATGGAATATCCCAACCGCACCCACAGCATTAGCGAGGGAAAGGGAACCACCGCGCACCTCTATACGCTTCTGACCGATTACCTGGAGCAGCATTGCCCGCCGGGAGCCAGGTAATAACGGTCCCATCACGCGGCATCTTTATATCCCTGAGATCGTTTATCGGGTAGGTGAGA
The DNA here is from genome assembly GCA_036278455.1 of Chitinophagaceae bacterium. GTDB lineage: Bacteria > Bacteroidota > Bacteroidia > Chitinophagales > Chitinophagaceae > FW021-bin31. The sequence continues at coordinate 3,586 of DASULB010000329.1, forward strand.
TCCCGAGAACTTCTCATGGGTGTGCTATATGGATAAATTTAAAATTCCGTCCGGTATCAAGCCATTCCCATTTTTAAGGGAGCAACGCTGCAACGCCCTCCTGAACCGTCTTTGGGCCTCTCCGCCTGGAACTTTATCATCGCAAACTGAATATAGCCGTGAGGGATTTGCCCACTTTCTATTACCTTTGCGCCTTCTTTAACCATTTACCTATGAGTAAACTTAAATTTACCCTCCTGTCTTTTATTGTAGTAAGCCTGCTTCTGACAAGCCAGGCATTGATCGCGCAGCAAGCCAACGTTACGACACCACAGTATACCGGTAAGAAAGGAGAAATCTACTTCTCCTGGGGATATAACGAGGAATGGTATACGCACAGCAACATTCACGTCAGTCAGCCATCCCTTGGCAATCACTTTACTTTTAAGAATACAATAGCCGTCGATAAACCGGGATGGACGGGAAAGTTCTTTCACAAGCCAATGACCATCCCGCAATATAATTACCGCATTGGCTATTTTTTTAAAAATAACTGGGCCGTTGAATTAAATTTCGATCATGCCAAGTATGTCGTCGCTCACCAGCAATTGCTGCATATCAAAGGCACCATCAACCATAAGCCTGTGGATAATTATGTGGATAATGGCCCCGATATCCTCGGCTACCAATTAAACAATGGCGCCAATTTCTTTCTGTTCAACCTGGTCCATCGCCTGCAGATGCCTTACGTTAATTTCACGAACCTCAATGCGGCTTTATTGTTAAAAGGCGGCGTGGGATTTATGGTACCGCATGTGGATAACAAGATCTTTGGCAATCAGAACGACCGGGGATTTCAGTTCGGCGGCCTGGACGTCGGCGCCGAAGCGGCGATGCGCATTACCTTCTTCAGGCACGTATACCTGGAATACTGCAATAAACTTGTTTTTACGGATTACTGGGGCTTAAAAGTCTACAAGGGAAAGGCACGCCAAAGCTTTGGTACCTATGAAATGATCCTGAACCTCGGCGGCACTTTTCCGATCGGGCACTAGGAAAAAGATATGATAAATCTGCTTAAAAGACCCAAAACGGGTCTTTTCATATTTCATCGCTTAGCGAAACAAGAACCTCTGGAAACAAAACCCATAATACTGAAGAACCTTCGTAAGCTGCGCTAAACGATTTTTGTAATTCGTAGATCAGGCTGTTATTCCAAACGTTATTGTCATCATTTGGCAGCGCTGTTCATGACTGCCAGACGCCATAAGTGATGTGTTTAAAAATATGCAGTCATCACGATTCACTTATTCCATAGGACCTTCCATTCCCTGAATTCACTTGGCCGGATACGATACCGGGCGAAATTACCTTCATGTAAAGCCAGCAAATCGGTTTCGATGGTCTCTGTGAATTTGGGTCTGTCAACGACGGGGATCTGTGCAACAAAGGACGTAATCGTTTCGGATGCCTTTTTAGAATCCATCCCCCGGGAAACAATTTGAGTTAGGGTACGAATAGAATCGCGGTACTTCAGCCGGAAGGGGTCTGGTTCGCCCAGTAACTGTCGAACAGCTGCATAGCGTACCGCCGAACGTTCATAGGCCCAAAGAAAATCTTCCTTCCATAATATGCTTGTTTTTCAGCTTTTCAACATATCGACCATGACCTTTATTTCCTTTACTTCCTTCTCCGTATTTCCATCGAAGCCTAGCAGTTTAAACCGTATGTGCCCATCCGGGTCAATCAGGAATTTCGTGGGGATTCCACTTACGCCATAGGCGCTCACCACCTGAAAAGCTGTCTTATCTTTTTGCTCCGGCTGATCCATCAAGACATGAAAGGTATAATCGTGTTGACGGATAAAGTCGGCTACCTGCCGGCTGCGCACATCCGGTTTTGTCCTTTCCCAAGTATTGACAAATAGAAATACAACGTCGCTGTCATCTTTAAACTGTGTTACCGCCTTTTGTATGCCGGGAAAGGAAGCCTTGCAGGGACCGCACCAGGTCGCCCAGAAATCCACAACCACCACTTTGCCTTTTAGGGACGCCAGTGACACCTTATTCCCTTTCATATCCGGCAAATCAAAGGCGGGGGCCGTTTTATCTATCATTTTTGCTGACAGATCCTTTTTAATCTTCGCCGTTGCCTTCATTTCCAAATCCGACAGATAACCGGCATATCCTGCATCGGAACCTTTTTGTTTTTCGTAAGCCGTCCGGAGGTAATCCTGCATTTTAGCCGTTGATTTTCCGGTCTTATAGAACTTCTCTATTTCTTTCCGGGCGGTGGCGTAATCACCCGCCTTCACCAGGTATTGGCCGTAACGTTCATTGATTTCGGGCATATTACCCCCGGTAAGGGCTACTGCTTTTTTCTGATAAGTTAACGCCTCGGATAATTTCCCCTGCTTGGCCAATATCATGCCATAGGTATCGGCGTAATTTCCATAACTGGCCTGTTGCATTTTCTTCCAGTCCTCTTGTGTATACTCATTCGGCTTGTTTTCTGCCGGGTGATCGATTAACTGCTGCAACAAATCAAGGGCCGCCCTGGAAAGCGTGTCCGCAACGGAAAGATCCTGCCCTTTTTGAGCCAGTCCCCAGGCAATATTGTTATACATATTCGCCACAGAAGGTTTATGGGGATTCAGGGAACCATATTGCATTACCTTGCCATACTCTTTTTGGGCAGCGTAAGCGTTGGCAATCCGTGAAAGCATCATTGATTCAATATTCCCCGTCCGGCTGAAAGGATCACTCGTGGAAAATTCCTGTTTAAACCGATCAAACAAGATCACCATGCTGTCCACATTCTTTTGCTTAACAAGGACACCCAACATATTCTGCTGTTGGATGAATCCATGGGGATATTTCCGAACGGTCACTTGTCTAAGGGAGTCTGCCCGGGAAGTCATCTTCATGCGGTTATACAGATATATTGCCGTCATATAATCATTCTCCTGCAGGCTATCACCACCAAGCATTTTTCCTATTTGTTGTTGTATCGTCTGATAGGCCGAGTCCTTCTTAGCCGCCAAGAGTGCGATCAGATACTTCCCCTGCCAGTCATTGCTGATCCGGTGATTTTCGGTCATGTCCTTTTTGATCAACACCAGGACCGTATCCGGATTGGGCTTGAGCCCAAGAAAATGAGCCCCCATACCATTATAAAATAAAGCCTCAGAAGCCAATGCACCTGCGACCGGCTGTCCCGGCTTCTGATATGCCGGAAAGATATATCCTTTGCCCGCGTTGCTATCCGTCTGGTCCCCTGCCGAAAATTTCAAAGCGAATGCATCGGCACTATCAGGCACCAC
>DASULB010000330.1:0-3080 GCA_036278455.1 Chitinophagaceae bacterium
GGGTCAAAGTAATTGAATAGATTAAAAATGATCCTTTGGACCAACAGTCGGCTGTGTATCCGGAAGGTAATAGGTCCCTAACGCTATCAATATGTCAACAATTGTTTACAGGTAGTTAATCGTGTAAAACATAGTATCAAACAGAAATTTTCGAAAATCGCTTATAACATTGAAATATTAAAAATATGGGCAAAAAGGTAGCCAGCCAGATTGTCGAAATGCTGGTAGAAAACAACGTAAAAAGAATATATGCTGTTACCGGGGACAGTCTAAACGAGTTAAATGATGCCGTACGACGAAACGGGAAAATAAAATGGATTCATGTGAGGCATGAAGAAGCTGGTGCTTACGCAGCAGCAGCGGAGGCCGAACTGGATGGGATCGGGTGTTGTGCCGGTAGCTCAGGACCCGGACATGTACATCTTATCAATGGACTTTATGATGCGCAGCGTACCGGAGTACCCGTCATTGCAATTGCAGCGACAATACATTCCAGTGAATTTGGCACCAACTATCATCAGGAAACAAATACAATAAAGCTTTTCGACGATTGTAGTTGCTATAACCAGGTAATCCAAACACCGGCACAGGCTCCGCGTATGATGCAAGCAGCAATTCAACATGCCATTCACCAGCGGGGTGTCGCTGTGATTGGGCTGCCCGGTGATATTGCTGCTCAACCCGCTCAGGAAAGCATTGCCGCCATGCATAATTACAGCTCTGCGACGTTGCAGCGCCCAGTTGACGCGGAGTTGCATAAAGCGGCCAAGTTGTTGAATAAGTATCCAAAGGTCTGCATCTTTTGCGGCTTTGGAGCTATAGATGCGCATGACGAAATAATGCGACTTGCCGCAGCGTTAAAAGCCCCGGTTGGCTATACCTTCCGTGGAAAAATGGCCATACAGCAAGATAATCCAAATGACGTGGGAATGACCGGCCTTTTAGGCATGCCTTCAGCCTATCACGCAATGCATGAATCGGATGTTGTCTTGCTTTTGGGAACAGACTTTCCCTACACACCGTTCATTCCAACTAACAACAAGCTGATCCAGATAGACGATAAGCCCGAAAAATTGGGAAGACGAGCAAAACTCGAACTTGGATTAACAGGAGATATTAAGGACACCTTAACAGCGCTGCTGCCAAGTATAAATAACAAAACCGACAATAGCTTCCTCCACAGCCAACTGGCGTTATACGAGCATGTAAAAACCCATCTAAATATCTATGTTAAAGATCCAGGAGCGAAGAACCTTATACAGCCTGAATTTGTAACCCACTCCATCAATGAACTGGCATCCGATAAAGCCATATTCACCATGGATACAGGCATGTGTTGCGTATGGGCGGCCCGTTATATCAGTGCTGCTCAAGGACGCAGATTTCTGGGATCATTTAATCACGGTTCTATGGCCAACGCGATGCCGATGGCTATTGGCGCAGCTTTGGCACATCCGGAAAAGCAGATCATTGCCCTCTGCGGTGATGGAGGCCTATCAATGCTATTGGGTGATCTGGCAACCATCAAACAATATAACTTACCCATAAAGGTTCTCTTATTTAACAATCGTTCATTAGGAATGGTAAAATTAGAAATGGAAGTTCAGGGCCTCATTGACAATGAAACAAATCTTATCAATCCTGATTTTGCTCTCATTGGAGCAGCTATGGGCTTTAAATCTATAACTATTGATGAGCCGCAAACCGTTTATGAAGGACTGTCAGAGGCGTTTGAACATAATGGTCCTGTAATAGTAGATATTAAGACTAATCCGAATGCATTGGCGATGCCTCCCAAAATTGAATGGGAACAGGTAAAAGGGCTTGCTTTGTCGATGGGCAAAATGATGTTGGGTGGCCGTATGGATGAGGCAATGCAAACATTAAAATCAAACTACAAACATCTAACGGAAGTCGTCTGAATATCGTTGTGTATGAACAGGTTTGATTAGTATTTTTTAATTTTTAAAATTTATAAAATGGGAAAATGGAATCTGAAAGGCAAAAAGGCGCTAATCACAGGAGGTTCCAAAGGTATTGGTAAAGCAGTGGTGTCGGAGCTCTTGGAACTGGGTGCTGAAGTAGTTTTTAGTGCAAGGAATGGAGAGGTTGTAAAACAGCTGCTTGGCCAATTCAAACAACAAGGATATCGAGTGGATGGTTTGACGGCAGATGTTACAAGTGTTGACGACAGGCATCGAATAACAAAATGGATTGAAGGGCAATGGGGTAAGTTAGATATCCTTGTCAATAACGCCGGAATCAATATCCGAAAACCCAGTAACGAATACATTTCAAAAGAGTATCAGCAGGTAATGGAGACAGATCTGATTGCACCGTTTGACCTTAGCAGGGAGCTTTTTGAAGTATTTAAGAAGAGCGGCAAAGCCGCGGTGGTAAATGTAGCTTCTGTTGCAGGGATAATGGATGCAAAAACCGGTGCACCGTACGGCATGGCAAAGGCGGGGCTTATCCAATTGACACGAATCCTCGCCTGCGAATGGGCGGAATTTCAGATCAGGGTTAATGCCGTATCTCCCTGGTTTACCCAAACGCCGGCTACGGAGGCTTTACTGGCAAATTCAAATAAGCTGCAGCAGATTGTATCAAGAACACCTATTGGGAGGGTGGCCAGGGGCGAGGAAATAGCGGCAGCAATTGCGTTTCTGGTGATGGATAAGGCGTCATTTATCACTGGCCAGAATATTGTTGTTGATGGCGGGGCAACCAGTAGTGCCCTCTGATATTTTTAACAGATAGCCGGTTTCCCCTTCCAAAGATAGACTATAAATCATATAATGAGCGCTAAAAATAGACTGCATAATACCGGTGGATGGATTCTCCTGCTGTGTTTAATTCCTTCATTAATTGTCTTAGAGTCAAAATCGAAAAAAATTTCAGATAGCGGTGAAATGAATAAAACAATAAGTTTAGAAACCGATACAGCGACATTTGCCGCCGGTTGCTTCTGGTGCGTAGATGCGCAGTTTAAAGAGCTGAAAGGTGTGGAAAAAGTAGTTTCAGGATTTACAGGCGGCACGGTTCCCCATCCGAGGTATGCAGAAGTATGCACAGGAACA
>DASULB010000331.1:0-4334 GCA_036278455.1 Chitinophagaceae bacterium
CAAAATAACTTCATAGGTTCCCTGCCTCAAAGCAATCAACCTCAAAACAGCTGGGCAGCGTTTTACGCCTCCGAAAGACTGCAACCCCTTCTGAAGAAATGCATGGACCGGGGACTTCTGTCCAACGGCATGATGAAAAACAGTGAACATCTCATGGCGAAGCTTCCGGATATTTTTCCCGAAGAAAAACCGGCATTGCTGCATGGCGACCTATGGGGAGGCAATTATTTACCTGGTCCCGGGGGAGTACCTTATGTATTTGACCCTGCCGTTTATTATGGCAACCGCGAGATGGACCTGGCCATGACGCGGCTATTCGGAGGATTCGACCGGAAATTTTACTGGCATTATGAAGAGTATTTCCCTCTGGCGCCCGGTTGGCAGGAAAGGATCAGCGTTTGTCAGTTGTATCCCCTGCTCGTGCATGCGTTGCTGTTCGGAGGGGGCTATGTGCAGCAGGTCAGAAATACACTATCCGTTTATTGACCACCTAACCTTTTCAGGAGGGTACCTCCTGTTCGAGGTACTGTTGCATGCGCTGCAGTTCTTCCTTTACAAGCGGCATGTATTCCTTTAGCCCCTCCTGTACCTCTTGCAATAACGGAACGGCGGCCTCCGGATCATCCTGCTTTAATTTATCATAAATATCCTGCATCGTAGCGGTGATCCAGGTAAGGCCCACCATGGAAAAATTTGGTTTAACCTTGTGCACCAGGTTCTTGAGTTGTAACCAGTTGCTTGTTCTGATCGCCTGCTGTATATCCTTCCAGTCCGCATCCATGCATTCAATAAAGACTTCAAACAGACTCATGGCATAGGAACAATTGCCGGAGTAAAGCTTCTGAAGATAGGCGATATCCAGTCTTTCATCAAACCTAAAGGCCGCTTCAGAGGGCGCAGGCAATTCCATCATATCATCCCGTTCGTCGTCATCTATGAGGTACTTTTTCAAAATGCTGATCAACTGATCGGGAGCGTAAGGTTTGGCAAGCAATTCATTGACACCGACTTCTCTGGCTTTGTCCACGGTGCTCTGAAAAGCCGCCGCCGAAACCAATATAATCGGCGTTGTAGCATTGAGGGTATTCTCTTCACGGATATAACGCGCCACTTCCATGCCACTCATTTTTGGCAACTTCATATCCATCAGAATAAGGTTATAGTATTGTTCCCTGGCTTTTTTCAGTGCATACTTGCCGTCCGTGGCGACATCAAATGAAATTTCATATTTGCGCAACAGGCTGGACAGGTATTTCAGGTTCATGGGATTGTCTTCCACTACCAGCACATGTATATTCTCGGTATTAAAGGTTTGCTTTGAGAATATGGGGGCTTCGCTTGTTTTGATCAGCTGATCGGTCAGGACAAATGGCAAGGAGAAAATAAAGGAAGTTCCCCTCCCCGGTGTGCTTTCCACGGAAATTTGTCCACCCAGCATCTCAACAAGCTTTTTACAGATAAAAAGGCCCAGGCCGGAACCACCATAATGCAGGCGGATATTTTCATCTGCCTGGATGAAATCCTGAAAGATCTCCTGAAGCTTCTCCTTTGAAATGCCAATGCCCGTGTCTTCCACCTTAAACTCGATCCAGATGTTGTTTTCGTATTTTTTGACTACAGCGGCATCGAGGGTGATCTCGCCCTTGGCGGTAAATTTCTCAGCGTTGCTGAGCAGATTCATCAGGATCTGGTTAAGCAGAATATCATCCCCGAGCAAAATATGATCTATGCCGGTGTCAATGTTACAGGAAAGCCTGACGGGCTTTTCATTCAACTTAAAACTGAAAGTCTCTACCAGCGAATGCAGCAAGCCGCGCAGATCAAATTCCCGCTGGTGTATTTCCTGTTTACCGGATTCTATCTTCGCAAAATCAAGCACGCCATTGAGTAATCCCAGTAAAATATTCGAGGCGTTCTTCAGGACCTTAACGTATTCATTCTGCTCCTTATCAAGTGGTGTATCTTCCATCAGGAAAGTCATGCCGATGATCGCATTCAGCGGGGTGCGGATGTCATGACTCATGCTGGCCAGGAATTGCTGTTGCGCTACCTGTGCAAGCTCGGCAATTTTTTTCGCCTGTTCCAACTCCTGTTGAATTTTCTTTTGCTCCGTAATCTCAGTCAGCAGCAACATGCCGCCCGTAGGGCTTCCATCCTTAGCCAACTTGCAGGAGAGATGGCATTGCATCCATTTAGTACTTCCATCCCGCAAAAGGATCTCCAGTTCATAGGAAAAAGAATTCTTGGTCATCAGCCCCGAACGGTGGCTCTTGATGCCCTTCATGATTTGCTGCTTTCCCGAATGACACAGATCGATAAAATTAATTTTCAGCAATTCCTTTTCCGGATAGCCTGTAAATTTGCAAAGGAACGGAGAACAGCTAACGATGCCTCCCTTCATATTGATCTCGCAATAGGCGATACGGAATTTATCGAGCATCTCCTCGAAGGTATTATCTCTGTCATGTCCGTGATCCCTGGTACCTGAAGCCTTCTTGGTGTTATCGGTAACCTGCCAGATCGCCCCCTGGAAGTTGCCATCGTGAAAGCACGGGGTGTAATCCAGACGGAAAACCTTTCCGTCTTTAAAAGGAAAATCCTCACCGAAAAAGGCCTTCCTTTCACTCAACAATTCATTTATCCGTCTGACACACTGATGCGGATGGACTACGAATTCCTGTAAAAAATGCACCGCCTGTAGAGCGGGCTTGCCGAGTATAACCCTGATTTCAGCAGCGAAATAGGGATATTCCAAAATGGCGTCATTGACCCATATCAACTTATCCTGATCATCGGTTACAAAAACGCCCGCCTCGGTATTGAGTAAAAGGTCACTAAGGGGTAATTGGAAAATTTCAATGGGGTTATCTTTTTTCTTTCGATTGGACTGGTTCTTTTTACTTCTCGACCCGGCGTTTGAATACGCTATCGAGCTTCTGTTTTTTTTGGAAGGGAGTCGAATGGAAAAATCATTATGATCATCCTCAAGCGGTATACAATGGTCGCCATGGTTAGCCATAATAAAATGCTTATTACTTTTTTTACAATAGGATAACATTTTGATAAAAAAGCGAACTTAGGCGAAAAATGGTCGCTTCATTATGCCATTTATTTACAAAAACATATATAAAAGTACCTCTTTATTAAGGAATAAAAATACTTTTTTCTGGGTGATTTCCAAACCCGATCCAAAGGGTTGTTTCCGGCTGCCCGGTGACCTTTCTTCCACGGACGGATTATATCGTAACCGGCACAGAATGCACTGCTGCGGCTATCTCTTTTATCAGGAAGTCTTCTTTTTCAATGGCATTTCCCACGACCACTACATCGGCGCCGGCTTTGCAATTAAGATACGCTTTTTCGGCGTTCCTGATGCCGCCACCGACGATTAATGGAATGGCGATATTTTCCGCCACCCTGCGGATCATGCTGTCGGTCACCGGCACCTTCGCACCGCTGCCGGCATCCATGTATATCACCTTTTTGCCCAGCATCTCACCTGCCATAGCCGTACACAACGCGATATCCTCCTTATCGGCGGGGATGGGGGCAGCATTGCTGATGTAGGAAACGGTTGTCGGCGCTCCGCCGTCCACCACCATATAACCCGTTGAAATTACCTCCAGTCCGCTCTGCTTCACGGCAGGCGCTGAAATCACGTGCTGCCCGATAAGCAAATCGGCATTTCTTCCTGAAATGAGTGAAAGATAAAGCAGCGCGTCCGCATGTCTGGAAAGCTGGGAAGGATTGCCAGGAAAAAGGACCACTGGTATATTGCAATTTTTCTTAATATGCAAAATGGATTCGTCCAGATTGTCAGTGAGGACAAGGCTGCCGCCCATAAAAAAGAAATCCACCCCGGCGGCCACGGATTGTCCGATTAGCAGATCAAGCCGCTGCAGCGACACCTTATCGGGGTCGATCAGGACTGCGAAAGATTTTTTACCGGTTAATTTTCGCTGGGTTAGAATATGATATACCTTTTCGGACATGGCAATAAGGCTTTTTCAGCTTTCACAAAGCTATGATTTTTTCATTGATATATATACGAAAATGGCGCAGAAGGATTATATTTCAGTGTTTTACCGTTTTTTATCCCTGGCCACGGGCACGTATGATCACCGGCACCGTTTTTGGAGTACTTGCGGGATTTCCTTTGGGTTTATTTTACCCCTGTTTCCGCGGATTTTAGGATTTATTAACAAAGTGTGGAAAACAAAAATGTTCCTACCTTCCTTAATAATTTACTTTCGTAAACCCGCGCAGCCGCGTAGCATTAACAACGACTATTAATTTAATCATCCTATAAAAATACCTTCGGCTATGAGCAATCA
>DASULB010000332.1:0-2034 GCA_036278455.1 Chitinophagaceae bacterium
ACCATTTCAATGCCAGGATATCCGAGGGAAGCAGCCAGAGCGCGATAGAATTTCCTTTGTCCTTTATAACTGATACCGGTGGCTCCTATCTCCATGGGTATCTCGGATTGCCATAACGCATAAGTCGCGTGTCCCCACGCCCAATAATCATGCACATCAATAAAATCAATGTTTTTACCCGCTTTCAAAATAAGGGTTTTGGTATAGGATAAATCAGCGGAAGACGGATTTCTCCAGAAAGGTTTCGTATTGACAATGATCTTAATGCCATGATCAAAATTCTTCATAGCAGCCGCATAACGATTTACCATTTCTGCATAATCTTCGGGCGTAAAGGTGTAATTAGCATCCCTTTGATAAGGCTCATTACCGAGGTAAAAGTATTTGACAGCCGCGCCTTTCTGCCGGCAATATTTCAGTAAACGAAGGGTTTCCCGGATTCCTTCGGACACACGGTCATATTTCATTCCCGATCCCATGTTAATCCCGATCAAAGGCTGCGTATGCAATTCCTGGCATACGCCGATATATTCATCCAGATCCATTACACGGGAAGGTGATTTATCTTTTAAAGCATCATATGAGGGATCCCATCTGTCCTTATGACCTTGCCCTGAAGGATGTTCCCAATGGTAGAAAGTGGTGACTGTTCCGCCCGGGTAACGCAAAACACCCACACCGAGTTGCTGCAGCAGAAGCGGTATCTTGCCCCTACCCTTGCGCCAAACACTATCAGGAGCATTATTATAGACAATATTGAACCCCATCAGCATGGGGCTGATGCTGCCGCCTTGACGGGAAGCATCCAAAATGACTACGCATGGTGCAGTGGTATCCGCTGAATAGACAGAAAATGGGACACCGCCTCTGCAATTTTGAAATAATCCCGCCACCGGCAGGAAGATTAAAACCAGCAGTCGGCTCCTTTTCATATATTGATTCTTATAATTCATCTTCCCGTCCACACCGGGGCTAACCATGCTACCGGTTTTTCAGGATTTGCATGAGGGGCATCCCCTCCACCTGCATTCCACACTCTGATAAAAAAGTATTTGTTATGGGAATCTTCTACAGTAGGGCTCCACTCAATAGAATAAGCGGCGCCAGGAGTATAAGTAGTTACTATTTGACCACTATCCTTCACAATGTCAATCTTTGTAATTTTATCTTTAGGGTTATTAACATCAGGATCTTTTATTACAATATGGAAATGAAAAACTGAGGGTTTTTGAAGGGTCGACCCCATGATCTTATCATTTACGGTATACCAACAGCGGATATTCTGATCCAGCGAAGCATACGTACGCCTGTTTTTCATCGCGTTTAATATGGCCTTCTTTGTTTTAGCCTCAGCCAGCACAAAAGTCCTTGACTTTTGGTTCGTTATTCCCCAGAGATTATGATTATCAAGCCCGCTAACCGGTGATACTTTCCAACCTGCATCGAGCGCATTCACAAATCCGGCATAATGGATATGCCAGTTTGAATTAATTACTTCCAGCATGGTAATAATATTGGTTATCCTGGGCTCCCGATAGGACCAGTCGTTGTATTGATGTGCCCCCGGATGATTAAAACTTGCCACTACCGGGCCTTCTCCGTTCGAAGCGACCGTATCCAGCCACTTATATAAATATTGAAGGTCTATTCCTGTTTCCAAAGCATTCAAATAAGTACGGCTGTTGATCACGTTAAGATGACCTTTTCCACCAGGACCATTATTTTCAGAATATTCAAATCCTCTTAATGCCACAAAGCTTGAATCAGTTGCCTCCGCGGCTTCTTCATTCGTAGCCAGCCAGGCTGAACTGATAGGGCTTGTCGGGTGAAAACCAGCTTCCTGTGAATGATCAGTAGTAACATAAAAATCAAAACCACTGGCCTTTGCAAGGGCATAATGAGCAGAAGGAAGACCTTGAAATTTATCCCAATCGTCTTTAAGCCTGGTATTGCGCGTATGGGAAACTCCTTGTGAGTCCACATACATAAAATGTTTAAAGCCCGGCAAATGCTGGTATTGTGAGCCATGAGACA
>DASULB010000333.1:0-5462 GCA_036278455.1 Chitinophagaceae bacterium
ATGATATTTTTTGCACGGAGGGATGTGCACCCGATAACAAAGGGATAGTCACTGGAGGAAATTGAAAGATATTTGTTTTCATTATTGTCCGACAAAAAATTCATCAAAGGCAGCCGTAATCCCTTCTGGTCAATACTTTGAGACAAAGAAACACGTGTCTGTAATTGTGGGGTAGCTAACCTAGTGCCATTCAAGGTGTAAATGCGATCGGTTCATTATAAGTCTTTCTCCATGCCTTATACGTGTCTTTAATAGAATCCATCAAATTGATATAGCTCATCAGATGAAGGCGAATCACCGTAATCATATTAGCAAATGACTTCTTGGTTGCAGCCTTCTTCCTTATTACAACCATCAATAGCTGGGCTATTAATATAATACACAGTATACCTGCATTTTAACCGCATTTTCGCTCGCTCCCCAGAAATATCTTAGTGGAAAGTTCTGTTTGATCTGTTTAAATAATAATTCGATTATCCACCGATTTTTATATATGGTTGCTAATTGTGATGCTGGTAATGTACGTTATTGGTTGCATATATATAAGTCTTCCCTTCATCCGGTATAAAGATAATTCGCCGTAGTTTCAGGCGCCTGTCGCCTTTCACTTTGTCTTTTATCTCCACGGTAATATGTTGCTCTTTAACTACGCCCTTTGCTTTTTTCTTCGTTTTGTCTACCAGGACCTTGGTAACATGGAATTTAGCGTTATCCTTCATGCGGGACACTATCCATATTCCTTTATTTGTCTACTTTTCAAATTGACTATATACGATATATGCCTTATCAAAGACGATCCAGCTGTTTTTAGGTGAGTCCAAATGATACAAGAACCCACGATCATGGACCTTGGCGGCTGTCATTCGGACAAGCTCTGCCACTCCACTAAAAGCATCCATCATGGCATGAACCTTAATGCCACCCTTCTTTCTCGCACCGTCCAACCGGTTTCTCCCTACTCCTCTTAATATATCACTGAACAAGCTAATTGTGGTACTATCAATGATTTTCAGATTTCGGAATACTTAACCCCTTTAACCGGCTGTCCGATATAAATGAGTGATATTGCTTCAAAAGACCATTATATATCGTTTCAAAGACCCTGTAATCCCGTTTATTATTAGCATCCGATAATGTACTCCGCGCAGGAGCCTTATCCAGCCCTAAATGGGACAACTTGCCTTCGCAGGCCAACAGTCCCTCTGACAGCTCCCGTAGTCCGTTGCAGTAGCTAAATACGCCGTATAACAGGCTTACCCGGTGAACCCGTAGCGGAATCCGCTTATAAGACCGGTTCGCTTTATGCTTTATTTGCGCGAAACATCACATAAAGGCCGTTCCCTGTTTTTTTGATGATTGTGTTTTTGGGCTAAATGTAGATCCGACACTCGGCAAGCAACTTAAACCGTTGAAGGGCTGGTATGCGTGGGCCTGGTCGCCAAGCCCCGGTCATAGCCGTGTAATAGATACAGCCTATTATCCCCTGCTGAAGAAATATGTACAGGACATCTTGCAAACCTTTAAAAATGATCCGCGTATTTTGATATGGGATATGTATAATGAACCTACAAATGGTGGAATGGGTGATAAAACATTGCCGCTGTTGCGTAAGGTCTTTCATTGGGCGAGAGAAATTAATCCGTCACAACCGCTTACAGTTGCGACCTTCGGTAATAATAAGAAGCTGAATGATATTATATTTTCAAATTCAGACATCATTACCTTCCATGATTATGCAGGAAAGGAGGAGGTTCAAAAGCACATTGCATCCCTTAAGCAAGAGGGGCGCCCCATGGTCTGTACAGAATGGCTGAACAGGCCGTTGCACTCAACCGTTGAAGAGGTACTACCGGTTTTTTTTAAAGAAAAGGTAGGGTGCCTGAGCTGGGGATTGGTCAATGGGGAGACGCAAACCGATCTTCCATGGGGACATCGGCCCGGCGATCCGCCTCCGAAGATCTGGCAGCATGATCTTTATCACCGTGATCTTAAACCCTATCGGAAAAGTGAATTGATGTTTTTTGAGAAATATATTAAGAACAAAAGCCTGTTGCGTAAAGGGTTTTAAGGTGAATAGGATAACAATGTGCACATTGTACAGGGCCCTCATAAATGTGGATAACTTGTACTTGGTGACGACTATAAATTTGGAAGGGGGCGGTGACATGAGGCGAGAATATACAGCTGGTGCTCCCAGGTTTTTGAGCAACCTTTATTGAAGGCAGTGAACAAACGCAACCCAGGCCTTTTGAGACCTTGCAATGTGATTATGAATAAGTGAAATACGGTGTATGAGGATGTTCATATAAATCTTTGGCTTCCGGAATGTGGAAGAGGTCAAGACCTTATCGGGTTTCTATCAGAATATCCCTTAGCTTTTTTTGGAGCATCGGGCGGTCGTTGAAGTTGTAATGTAGTGAAATCCAGGATTTTATTTTACTGAAATGATGAAAAAAGTATACGATGGTTTTTCAGATCGGATCTGATGGCCTCCAATGTTTCTAATTGTGCACTTCTAAAAGCCATAGATTTCAAAGGCTCAATTTGTTAAAATGCCGGCTCCGGCGTGGAGCTCAACACTAATCCATCCCGTGATGATGGGTCTTTCGAGATACGCTAATGATTCCGCACTATCATTTATGGGTTATTGCCAATAAGCCTTTCGCGCAATTTATCAAATGAAGGTTTATTGGCCCCCTCTATATATACGCTGATATCCGGGCTGCCAAAGCCCGGGATGGACCGAGGCAGTTTTTGTTCATCGATCGCGGCAACACCATCTCCGCAGTATTGCCATAAGACGATATCATCGAGTGTCCATGCTTCAAGGCCATTTGTGACCATTGTCCTGGTATAACTGGGGTTCCAGACGGCATCGCAGCCCATTTTACTTTTTATTTCTCTATCGCGCATAGCACCTCTGCCATATAAAATTATATTTCGACCTGTAACTTCTCGTAAACGGTCGGCACAGGCAGTAGCGCATTCAATGATTTGTTGCGTACTGGCATCCTGGTTACGATTCCTCGGTCTTCCGTTAGATCCGTCGTTGCCCAATTCTACATCTATCATTGGGAACATATCCCCATTCTCCCAACCACCCGCATCTTCAATTGTTTTTAAATAATTGTCGGCCTGGGAAACGCCGTCATCCCATAAGTTCAAGAATAAATAAGCGCCTCTGAACCAGGTCTGGCCGTACCGGTCACCGGCAGCATCTTTCAGAAGTGGCCAATTTTTTGTAAACCAGCCGTGGTCGTTGGAATATCCGCTGGAACCTTGAGCAGCTTTAAGAATTGCGCCGTAAAATGTATCCGTATTGGAAAGGGCATTCCAGTCCGGGTTACCGTTTAGGTCCAGTGAATAAAGATCTACAAAAAGGTACGGTCCACTGTCTGTATTCGTGGGAACTGCCACGGATGCCTCATCAGCTGTATCCGTAGAAGCGCTGCCTGCGCCTTCATCGGGATCGGGATAGCGAAAAAACGGTTTCATAATCTGTTTTTAAGGAGTATTCATTTTTCTTAAGAATTCATTGCCTATTTCAACAGCCTCTCTCATAAACTTATTCTTTAGCTCAAGCTGTTGTTCCTGAGAGCAGTTTGCTCTTTGGGCAGTGAAAGATTGAGTGTTCAGATTAGGCATTGAGATCCTCTGGTATTCTTCTACTTTTGCCTTTATTTTTCCCGAACCAGCTGTTACAGGCGTATATCCTTCCTGTGTGATGTGGATGACAATGTTATATTTCTCCATATACTGTTTGAACTTACCATACAACATTGCCTCTTTATCCGAAACCTTGATTTCAGATTTACAGTTAAATTCCCGAAGGCTTTCCTGGAGCTTCTTGAGAATATCGTCGAATAAATTGCTTGAGTTTTCCATCTTGTCAGATTTTTAATGTTAACGTGGAAGTAAAGCTAAAGAGACCCGGTCATTCACATTCGTAGTTCCCGAGCCGGATCTTTCGGCGCTACCCGGTAAATAATATAACATATCAAATTGCCTTCTGCCTAGAAGTTCCAGAAAGAGGTTCAATTGCTGTTGAAGCGTACCGATGGCTCCGGGGACTGCGCTGCTGAGCCGGCTTGATATTTCGCCGGTGCAGAAAGGACCTCCTCCATTGTACTGATAGGCCCAGCCATCAACATAGGCGCCTACGTGTCCTGCACTATCCAGATAGCAGGCGATGATATAATCAATGTGTCCATCTGCATCGGAGCAGTACCACGGAGTGGAAATATGAAAATTGAACGATAGACGAAGAAACAGATCCAAGGCTCCGCCGGAAGAAGCATAAGGCAGATATTTTCGGGGTACCCATCCGACTCTTAGGTCAGAAGTGCGTTGTGCTTCACCGAGGTTACTATCAATCAGGTTGAGTACCAGGGGTGTATTAAGAAGACTTACCAGGTCGTAAGTAACTTCACTGTCTTCCCGTTCCCATGTCAGGGTACTGTGTTTATCACCAATATTTGACCAATTGATCCAGGCCCAGCCGCCAGCGGGATGCTGGATACTTAAAAAAGTGGTATCGCCCCTGAAGTCGGTATCCTTGAACCAGTAGTTTGATAGTGTAGGCATAATAGGCTCCTTTTTGTTTTGAATAGTTCGGTTGATAAATACGATGGAATTTAAGGGTTCTGCTCATGGATTGGTATCTGTAATCATCACGGTGCATCATTTGGTGGTAAGTCCCTCATTTGCTGAAGCATCCATCCGATGATCTGAATACCTTCGTGCGATAGGGTATTGTTTACAATGCCGCCATTTACTTCAAAAGGGCCAAAATCTGTGGCGTCGTTGGAATTGGTAACATCAGTGACTGACCAGTTGGCTTTTATACTGAGGTTTTTTACTGCAATAAAGCTGATCGGTAAGGCGGACAGTTCAGTATCTGCATCAGGTGCACTTAACTGCCCCTTTTTCATTCCCGGAATAAACCAAGAGCCATTTTGCAGGAAAACATTAAATAGCCATGGCCTCCGGATGTCGACTTTGCAATAGTCAAATGAAATCGTGATATTATTTGTTGTGGCCGGTTCGGTCGGTGCATTTACTTTTATATGCTGATTTACAATGTACCGTTGTTTTAAGTTTAATCCTGAAATCGCTCTTTGAACAGACCCTAAAGCAGTATAACCGGCGCCGTCTGCTTTCCCATCCCGATGGTCCCTGACGATCGTGCCGGTTCCCTGAGATCTATGGTCCCTGATGATTGGTGAAGACGCCATTCTTACCGGCGAACGGGCGCTAACAACAGCATGAATAGGCTCTGTCATTTTAATTGTTGCTAATGCCGGACTTTTTCTCATCAACAATACCTTATCATAAAGTTCCGCCGGTTTAACCGGATCGCTGCTCTTGATGGCTAAAATGTTTTCCAGCGCCGCATTGTTTATTTTTAGCCTCCAGAGGCCGGGTTTTGGCTGACTCTGATCGTCGGCCATCGGCGCAGTCTC
>DASULB010000334.1:0-2251 GCA_036278455.1 Chitinophagaceae bacterium
TTTGCAGCGGATTAATCTCCTGCTCTGAAAAAACATGCTTGTCTTTCATGATGTTATGTTTTAAATGGTATCCAAAGATAATCAATATTCATCAGACGTAAGGCTTAGCCGCCGATTTAGGTTGATTTGGCGAGGTCATCCGGATTTAGTCCCAGAACAGCTCTTCCCGGCGAGATCTTTACCAAAATACCGTATATAAGGCAGTAAGGATGCCGATAATGATGACCGACCCGGCGATAAAGGACGGTGAACACCTGTAATCCCTCCTATCCACCTTGATCAATGCAGGCTTATTTTTGTTCCTGGGGTCCTGCAAGGTGATCACGATCATCAAAAATACCAGGATCACAAAAACGATGGACATCCGGTTCAGAAAAGCGATATCAGGAAAAACCCCATGGGTCCATGCCGGCAGGAACTTCAGCACCACCGACAGGGGAATGGTCAGGATAACAGCCGTCAGGGCGGCCTTGGTAGTGGTTTGCTTCCAGAACATCCCCAACAGGAAAATGGCCAGTACGCCGGGAGAGATGAACCCTTCATATTCCTGGATAAACTGATAGGCCTGATTCAGCGCCCGAAGGGACGGTACGATGAGACACGCCACCGCCATGGACAGGACCACTGCCCAGCGGCCCGTACGCACCAATTGTTTTTCCGTAGCATCCTTTTTAAAATATTTTCTATAGATATCCAGGGAAAATATGGTCGATACACTATTGGCCTTCCCTGCCAGGGAGGCCACAACGGCGGCGATCAGCGCCGCAAACGCCAGACCTTTCAGCCCTTCCGGCAACAGGTTCAACAGCGTCGGATACGCGTGATCCGGTTTGACCGCCCCGGAAGGACCCGTCATCTCCGTATGAAACATCCCGTCCTGGTATAAAACATAAACGATGATCCCCGGCAAAACGGCGATCACAGGGGTCAGCAATTTTAGAAACCCCGCGAAGAGAATCCCTTTACGCGCGGTCTTAAGATCGGCACCAAGGGCCCGCTGGGTGATGTACTGGTTACATCCCCAGTAATTCAGGTTATTGATCCACATGCCCCCACCCAGCAAGATGAACAATCCCGGCAGGTCCTTATAATAAGGACTGGATCTATCCAGGATCATGTGAAAATGGGATGGCACTTTTTCGGTCAGCACCGCGAACCCTTTGAGGATATTGGCACCGTGGCCAAAATGGCCCGATACCATCTTGAGCCCCAGGTAGACGGTGACCAAACCACCTACAATCAACACCAGCACCTGGAAAACATCCGTGTAGCCGATCACCTTCATCCCTCCTAAGGTCACCACCGTCGCAAAAACCGCCAGACCGCATATGCACCAGCCAAAAGGAATTCCCGTAATAGAGGTGATCGCCAGGCTCCCCAGGTATATAATGGAAGTCAGGTTGATCAGGATGTATACCAGCAGCCAAAAGATCGCCATGATGGTGCTTACCGTGTCGTTATACCTGACCGACAGGAATTGCGGCATGGTATAGATCTTATTCTTCAGGTAGATCGGGATAAAAAATACTGCCACGATGATCAGGGTGGCGGACGCCATCCATTCATAAGAAGAGATCGCCAGTCCCAGCGCAAAACCCGATCCCGTCATACCTATTAACTGCTCGGCCGAAATATTGGAGGCGATCAGCGACGCGCCTATGGCCCACCAGGTCAGGGAGCCTTCCGCCAGGAAAAAATCCTTGGAATCCGCCTGCTTGGATTTCTTTTTATGATAGATGTAAAAACCATAGGAGGCTACTATAATAAAATACAGCACAAAGACAATATAGTCGCCGCGGGAAAGTTGGTGCATAAGGTGTCTATTCGGGTTTAAAACAAAGGTCTAATCCTTTTCATCGTAAAACTATTTTACAGTTTATAAATAAAATAAGCGCTTTACCCTTGATAATCCCTGTTGATCAGCCCTCCACCGATGTCCTCACCGTCATACACTGACTGTAATCACCATCACATACCCTCATGATGTTTACATCAACACGGTTAATAATATCCTGTTTATTGATGCGGAGCCGCAGACTCTGCGCTGTCCCCCTTTCAGACCTTCCCCATGAACGGATCGCTGTAGCTGTCCTGACCTGTATCAACATGGCCTGCATAACGTCTTTCAAAGGCATCCGCCCCATCCACCCGAATGGTAAAATCATACCAGCCATGACTTTTCTTCAGATCCAGGATGATCGTATTTTCTGTGCCCTTTTGAGACGCCAGCACTTTGTGGACCGGCTTATTC
>DASULB010000335.1:0-30705 GCA_036278455.1 Chitinophagaceae bacterium
ACCAGTGTGTCCTTCGGATCGGCATTAATGGTAAAATGACCATTGGCATCTGAAATAGCACCATTAGTAGTGCCTTTCACGAGGATGGTCACCCCCGCTAAAGGTTTTTGCTGATCGGAAGTTACTGCTCCATGAATAATAATGGTAGTATCCTTTTGCAAGGACGAGTGATTGCTTTGTTTTGCCTGAGATTGAATTAGGATATGGTCTCCCTCTATGGTATAAGTAAGCGGTTGGCCTTTCAGGCATGCATCCAGTGCCTGCCGAACGGAAGCCTTTCGCACATGCAGCGTTACGGGATGTGTATTTTTAAGCAATACTTCATTGTATATGAGCGAAACGCCTGCCTGTCGCACCACCGACCTCAATACCCGGCTGAGTGGTGCATGCTCCACCGAAATGAATATCTGCTGCGATAAGCCCTTTGCGCTGATCTGCAAAGCTAAAAGCAGCAAAAAAACGCTCAGTTTCATAACAAGTAAAAGTTTATTTCTAAAATGCATAACTTTGTATTGCCTGCCTAACCGGCAGGTAGGTTTGGGTTTATGGAATATATGTTTGCTTATGGGCAAATATGGTTTAAAGGATTTCCTGACAACCCGAACATTATAACCGTTCCGGTTGCATCCGGAGCGGTTTTTTACGGGTTTCTTTTTAGTAAGTTAGCTTGTATCCGTTTTCATTAGTTGTGAATTTATTTTTTTTAAAGTTATTCTACACTTTTCACGGTCAACTTGTGGCCTTGCAACTGACAATGCACGCCATTATTTGCCAGCATACGCAGTATCTCGGACAGCGGTAGGTTCCGGCTGATAATACCGCCAAAACGTTTCTGATCATCGGCCTTGCGGTAATCTACTTTTATATCATACCAACGGGCAAGCTGCCGCATGATAACTGGCAGGCTGGTATGGCCAAGCTCGAAGAAGCCGTCTTTCCAGGCTGTTACCTGTTCCGTATCTACGGATGAAACAGACAATGCATTCGTAATAAGATCGGATACAGCCTGTTGTCCCGGCTTAAGCTGTACCTGGCTATTGCCTTGTCGTACCTGTACATCTCCTTCCAACAAAGTCGTTTTCAATGCAGGTTCATCCGGATATGCCATAACATCAAAGTGGGTACCCAATACCAGCACTTCAGCACCCTTTTGCCCTAACCCGGAAGAAGATACTTTTACTTTAAATGGCTTCGAGGGATTTTTTGCAATTTCGAAATAACACTGCCCTTGCATTATAACCTCTCGGTATTTACCATTAAAAACAGTGGGGAATTTGATTGAAGAAGCTGAATTGATCCATACCTTTGATCCGTCTGGCAGTACCAGACGGTATTCACCGCCCCGGGGAATGCTTAATGTATTGTAATGTACTCCCTGCTTTCTGATACTACCTTTGGCCTCCTTACTATTTTTATATGATAGTAAGCCACTATTTACCTTCATTACCCTTCTATTCCCCTGTATAGCCAGTTGGCCAATCCGTGCACTATCCAATGCAATTGATTGACCATTGGACAATGTGAGAACGGCCTTGTTGCTACCCGGAGGAATTCCATTTCTTGAATTTAATAGCTGATTATTCGCAACTATCTGCTGCTTATTAATATTAGTACGATCAATTAGGAACCAAACACCAGAAATAAAAAACAAGAATATGGCTGCTGCAACTGTTATCCACCTCCTTCTTTTAATCTTCCAGAAATACAATCGTGCCTGTATTTTGGCAAAAGTGTCAATTGCATCTTCCTCCATTTTCTTTTCCGGGTAATGAAAGGAGAAAGAGGGCTTTGTGGATGACTGTTCCCACTGTTCGCTGATCAATTGTTTGAGCAACAAATCATAATTTCCACTATCAATGTAGCCCATCAATTCCTGCTTTTCAGAAGCAGTGCATCGTTTTTCAACATAATGTCGAAAAAGACAGATAAAACGTTCTTTATGATCCACTGAAAATCTCTCTTTTTTATATAAGACTTTAAGAAAGTAAAAAAGTCCCAGAGAAATGAAAAAATCAGGAGTTTGTTTCATACATATTTAGGGAAAAATATTTCCGGATAATACGCATGCCATTTGTAAGATGATTCTTAACGGTTTTATTTGAGATGTGAAGCCTTATGGCAATATCCTTGTTTGGCAATCCTTGTTCACGGCTAAGTTTATATACAAGCTGTTGCTGTGGGGAAAGTTGTTTAATGGCTTTTTCCAGTAACAGTTCTTTTTCTCTAAAGGCGATATAGCCAGAAGGATCATTATTTTCTATAGTTACAGCGCGTCTTACAGCATTCTTTTTAGCCACCATTTCCCGCGCTACTTTTTTCATGGCATCGGCTATAAGATTTTTGGTAATGGTATGAAGCCAGGCATTAAAATTGGTGACCTCACTTAGTTTACGTCTGTGAATCCATAACTTCATGAATACCTCCTGCACTATTTCTTCTGTGAGATATGGAGACTCTGTAAGCAAAAAGGCAAATGCCGCTATTTTATTGTGATAGCAGTTATATATTTTCTGAAAAGCCAACTCACTGCCTTTGGATAACTGTAGTAGTAGCTCTTTCTCATTTTGTATATCTTTTATCATCCCGATATATTTTGCACATTAGTAATCATTTTCGTTGGAATAGAGGATTCACGAACTACCAGCCTGGTAGGTAATACGATTGTTTTTTTTGGAGCTTGAGCGCCCTCACCATTTAAACGAACCATCAACTGTTTCACTATTTGGTCAGACAATTCTCGTACTGGCTGTGCAATTGCAGTTACCGTGGGTGTAAACAATGAAAAATGTGTATTATCATCAAATCCGATTATAGCCATGTCGTTAGGTATCTTGATCTTTAAAATCCTAATAGCTTCTAATCCGCTGATTGATAAATAGTTTGTTGCAAACAAGACAGCCTCGATATGGCCGTTTTTCGCTAAAAATTTTTTTATTATCTCTGTTATTTTCTTCTGTTCCTGCCTTAGTTCAAATGAAATCTTTTGTATACAAGTTAACAAATGCTTTTCCCTCATTGCCTTTTTATAACCTTTTAACCGCTCTGACATCTGAATCTGGGAAGAATCCAATGTAACGAATCCAATATGTTTGTAATTCAGTTTAAAAAAATATTGCATAGCTTCATAGGTCCCTTGAAAATTATCTACCATTACATTGCTAGTTTCCAATTCTGGAAAATACCTGTCAAACAATACCAATGGGATATTATCTTTTATAAGAGATAAAAGACTATCTTCTATATCCGGAGGAGGTGCAATAATGAAACCATCAACCTGTGCATCTCTAAACACCTTGATCAACTCTATTGTCACCATTGGATCATTCTCTGTACTTGCGAAAAAAGTCTTATATCCCTTTTGACTCATTTCTTTTTCAACTATTCTTGTAATACTGGCAAAGAACGGATCATCTATTCCTTCAACAAGCATGGCAATAACTTTGCTTTTCCCAATTCTAAGGCTCTTTGCCAGCATATTCGGACGATAATTATATTTCTCTACATAATTCAATATCTTTTTTTCCAAAGCAGTGCTGATCCTTTTTTCCCTGGCTTTGCCATTTAAAACATAGGAAATTGTAGCAGCAGATACCTTTAATTCCTTAGCTATATCATGGATAGACTGCTTTTTTCGCATTTTTAAAATAATATAATTTTAAAGCACATAGATATTCTTCTATAGCTCAATCGATTGTGTAAATACTTACTCCCATCCTTTTTATAACAACAAGAATACACCTCCATAAATTTACTTAACCGATTAAGCAAATTCAGTGTCAATTATACGTTTATTAAATTAAAAAACAAATATTATTACAGACATTCCTTTTCTTAAAAAACTAACTGATTGATTCACAAATACTTTAATACTAATTTTTTTAATTTCTTCTAATTTAGATCACAGAAATTTTTGTAAACAGCTTTTGCCTCCTGATAAACAAAGAATCACTCACAAGCATTGTTTTTTAAGACCTGTTTTTGCTACAATCAATCAATCAGCAATAAAGACCCCAGGATAAGGGCGAAGTATCTACAGACCTACCAGCTTTACAAATCAAAATATCCTGCAATCATGGGTAAGTTGGAAGCGAATGACTTTTCCTGCACTTTAATAAGCCCGGATGCGGATTGAGAGGCACAAAGATGGAAATAAAAAAAGAAAAATTATGCTGCTATTGCGGCACAAGGGTGGCCACTACAAAGGATCATATACCACCGAGGTCAATATTTAATAAACCAAGGCCGAATGACCTGATTACAGTACCATGCTGTTTTAAATGTAATAATGAAGCTTCTCAATACGATGAATGCTTTAAAGCATATTTGTGCATGCATGTAGCAGGAAAACAAGGGGAAGCAGAACGACTTTTTAAAGAAAGCGTCTTACCTACTACCAGGCATAACACCCGCCTCAAAAGGGAAATAATGAATACGATAGAGCCGATATATCTATCCACTAAATCTGGTATTATAACCGGTAAGGCTTTTGCCGTGAAATGGGATAGTGAGGCTCAGATAAGACAATCAAAAGGATGACCCGCCGATTATTTTATTCTCACTACGGAAAAATAATGCCCTCGGAAACTGAAGTTAAAACATGCTGGCTTAAAGAACCACCAAAAATTGGCGATATGCCCTTCTATGAAAAATCAATTGGCAAGGGGGCATTTGTGTACCACTACAACAAACCAGATGACCATGAATTTGCCTCCAAGTTTTACGAATTTTATGCTGGGCACTTTGCCGGAGCAATAAATCCTCTAATGCCGTTTGCTGGCACGAAGATATTTGACGCTTAAACAGTGGGGCGTCAATTCTTGTCAATGTTAAAATCACGAAAGTTAGCAACAGAAAGAATGTCGTATCTTAGCTTAAATGCTTTTTATTTAAGCTCTTTACATCGTTGAAATCCTTGCTTCATTTGACTTTGTGCAAATTTTGTGCAAAGAAAAAAGACCCGCAAAGCAGGTCTTTCATAAGTAACTGATTTCCAAGGTGCCCGGGGGGGGAATCGAACCCCCACTCTCTTGCGAGAACCAGATTTTGAGTCTGGCGCGTCTACCAATTCCGCCACCCGGGCGTTTACCAATCTTTTTAAGAATGGACCGCAAAAGTAGGTAAAGTTTAGAAATATTCAAATACCATTTAACCGCTATTCGGGCATTTGCGGCTTACAGCGTATATTTGTACATGCCAAAGACAATCAGACTTGGACTTATTCGCGAAGGTAAAATCCCCGAAGACAACCGGGTCGCGTTTACACCACGCCAATGCCGTTGGATCCTGGAGCATTATCCTCAAGTAGAAATTCTGGTGCAGCCCTCACCCAACAGGTGTTTTCACGATGAAGAGTATGTAGAGGAAAGAATTCCAATACAGGAAGATTTAAGCTCCTGCGATACCCTGATTGGCATCAAAGAAGTACCCGTCGATCGCTTGCTATCCGGTAAAACTTATTTGATGTTTTCTCACACCAAAAAAAAGCAGCCTTATAATCAAAACCTAATGAATGCCTTTTTGAGGCAAGAGATCACACTGATTGATTACGAATGTCTGACGCACGAAGATGGTCAACGTATCCTTGGATTTGGCTTTTTTGCCGGTGTTGTGGGAGCACATAACGGACTGCTGGTGTATGGGAAGAAAACAGGATCTTTTACATTTAACCCCGTACATCAATGTCACGACTTTAGCGAACTGACCGAAACTTATTTCGGTACAAAACTTCCGCCTTTAAAGATCGTGGTGACCGGCTCCGGACGGGTGGCGGCGGGAATCCTCGAAGTAATGGGTTTATTAGGCATAAAGGATGTACCACCCGAAGAGTTTTTAATTACCGATTATAAATATCCGGTATATACCCAGCTAAAAGGAGGCGAACTTTATTTACGTAAAACGGACAAGGTGTATATCAGGGAAGATTTTCATCGCAATCCCGAAAATTACGAATGTAAATTTCTCCCCTTTATTACAGCCGCCGATATATTAATCAACGGCATTTATTGGGACCAGAGGATGGCCCCCCTTTTCGCTTGGGAGGATTTGCAAAATCCACATTTTCGCATAGACGTCATTGCCGACATTACCAATGACCTGCACGGCTCTGTACCCTGCAACCTGGGTGATTCAACAATTTCCGACCCTGTATACGGCATTGACCGGCATACCCATGAGCGAACCCTACCCTATTTACCTGGTACCGTCGACATGATGTGTGTCGGAAACCTGCCCAACGAGTTACCCCGGGATGCCTCAAAATATTTTGGAGAACAATTAGTTAAATACGTATTGGATGATCTTTTGAATACACCGGGAGCCAGGGAGGATAAGATTATCGAAAGAGCTACCATCGTGAAGAATGGTAAACTGACAAAAGATTATTTATTTCTGCAGGATTATGCCAACGGAACGACGCTACCCGAAATCTCTGTTGACTAGCGATATGATCCAGAAAGTTCTTTTAAGGGCTTATCCTCCGCAGATGCTATCAGGGAAAGCGGATTGCATCCAGACAATAGAACAAGGATTTACTTCCGGTTTGAGAATAAGAAGACACCGGCTTTTGAAGATAACCCTCAGACCGTCATTTCCGGCAATCCCCAAACGCATAGCCTCTCCTTTCAGCCGTGTCGCGGTGGCCGCTTAGCGCTCCAGCATGAAATAGGAATTATGGAGATCAAGTCCCTAAAAATTTATGATTTATCCATTCTTGCCCGGATAATGATCCGATCGAGGGACCGCCGGTCGTTTGCTTGTCCTACTCAGAAATAATAGCAAAATTCCTGTGTAGGTGCGCATCAACTTCCGTAAGTGCCTAAAGGTAAGCACCGATTGTCTTCTACAGCATTGCTATCTCTATGGCAAGGGATATTTCAATGATTTATGCCGATTGTAGCTCCCTTCCCAGGTGATTTCGGGACTTCCTTACCATTTACTCGCCATGTTAACGGGCTGAAGGTAACCGTACATCTTAAAGCGTATTTTCAATGGACATCCCCAGTTTAGCTGTAATCTTTTTGTAAATGACTTTGATCTTCCATATTCCCATAACCCGATCATCCTAGATTCGCGCTCTAATTCCTGATTTTTATTTTCATTGCTTGAATCTGTTATGTTCAAAAATTTATATCCTGTATCTATTTTGACAACTATTTTATGCAGAACTTTGCAACCATGCCAGTAGCCGTCAACTCATGGATCCGTATCACCATTTCAAGCCCATTCCGGAATTAAAAAATGGCATTACAGAAGTCACAAATCTATTTATTGTCCTTCAGTAGCGCTGTTATTGCTGCTAATGGATATTACGCACAGCCGCTACTGGCGTACTGGGCGGATGCCTTTCATGTCAGCCAAAGCAATGCCGGGCAGGTATTTTTCTGCAGTATGCTGGGACAGGCGTTGGGAATGATTATTCTTATTCCACTGGGTGATAAGCTAAAAAGAAAAAGGCTTATCCTGTTTACCATTGGCATCACAACAGTGATGATCATACTGGCTGCTTTATCCGTAAATATCACCATGCTCAAAGCGTGTATGCTCGTTGCCGGATTCTTTTCTATAGGTCCTCAGCTGATGATTCCCATGGCAGTCGATTTAAGCCTTAAAGAAGAGCAGACCCATATTGTAGGTATGATTACAGCCGGTGTTCTCACAGGGGTAGTCTTTGCCCGATTGATTGGTGGCAGTATAACCGCCTGGATTAACTGGCGACTGGTTTACGCGCTGTCCTCAGGATTTTTAATTATCTCTTTCATTTTCATTCAACGGTACATACCGGAATCCCAGTCAAAATTCAAAGGTAGTTATAAAGAAATTTTACAATCCGTCTGGAAATTATTCCGGCAATACGGAGAGATAAGGGTGGCCATCATTGTTAGCGGGAGCGCCTTTGTGTTATCGCGTATGTTCTGGGCTACAGTGGCTTTTTTGCTGGCAGCCAAACCTTTTAACATGACTACCGATATTATTGGATTATTCGGATTGGTCACTTTGGCAGGATCAATGAGTGCACCGCTGGCAGGCAAGCTAAACAAACGCTTTACGCCTCATAAAATCATCCTGTTTAACCTGGGATTATTGTCTTTAGCCTTCCTGCTTTTGTTCTTTTTCCCCACTAGGATTTTAGTGATCATCGCAGGCGGTCTGTTGATGGAAGGAAGCCGGCAATTAATACAGGTTACCATGCAGAGCCAGACAATCAGCCTAGTGGCAGAAGCCAGGAGCAGGCTTAATATGTTGTTTATATCGGGTTGCTTCATTGGTGCAGCATTAGGAGCAGCGCTCGGATTAATTGTCTGGTATTGGGACAAATGGCAAGGGGTCTGCTACGGCGCATTCATCGTACTGGCTATACAAAGCCTGACCTATGTACAGGCATGGAGAAAAAAGAAATCAGCCGTAAACAGTTAAATGGATCGGCATAACGTGGCTAAACCTCTTGATTCAGGGCATCTTTTACAAATATTCAGGATTTGCAGGTCATCCCTACACGTCGCTCCTTAATGCCCGTTTTATCAGAAATTATTTCTCTGTGATGCTAAAATAGATCCCTCTCCTCCTTTTGCGCAGAGATATCGCCCGTAAATTATGGATCATCCCAATCGGATGGCCGTCCGGACCTGCTACAGATCCATTTACCTGGAGACAGATGGCTATTTGACCATGTTTCCTATGATCACTGATTGTATCTTTCATTATGATACGCCGGAGACATTCTCATATCTCTGACAAGAGTGACCTCTCCTGGTTCTGGGAAATATACCTGAAGAACTGCATCGCTGCAGGTAAGTCCGTTCCAGGAGCCCGCTTGCCATGCTTCAGGAAAGCTGCGTATCAGATATGACAGGCTATTGACACTACCTGAGTCACATTTGAGATATTTATAAATGCAGATAGTATTTTTGTAATAAAGACTTAAAGGCTACTGTATACTCATGGCCTTCATCTTTAATAGAAAGTTCCTCTGTCCTTAAATCCTGCGCTGTCCGTTTAAAATAGCCTATTATTCTGAACACTTCGTGTGCGGTGGTATGGCGGACATTTAGCCTCTCCTGGGGATAAAACCCCTGCTCTGCAATCCCTTTGCTGAACACTTCAAATTGCCGTGGCGGCAGCATCACACAGAAACTGCCGTCCTTTAAAAGGTTTTTAGCGATCACCTTCATTAATTCCACATACCCCAGTGCGGCACCGTGTTTGGCCTGATCCTTCCGGAGATGACCGCTCTTCAGATCATTCTCATAAAACGGGGGATTGCATATGATAAAATCATACTGATCGGGTAAATGAAAGGTGCGGATGTCACCGTGAAAAATCCGGAGGAATCTGATCCAGGACGAATTCTCAAAATTCTCCCTAGCCTGCCGGTAAGCCATCTCGTCCATCTCAATGGCGTCTATGCGGGCGCCGGGAACCTCCTGGGCAAGCATGAGTGCCAGCAATCCGGTACCCGTACCAATATCCAGAATTCTTATTCCTTTTTGATCATGGTGAATGGCTTCCTGTTTTAGCCAGGCACCCGTATAGGCGCCTTGCAGGCAAGCGTCCGTGCATACTTTCATGGCACAATGGTCTTGCTCGATGCGGAACTGCTTGAATTGAAAATAAGTGTTGGACAATTTTTAAACAAAAATACCTGTTTTGTCATTTTTACCCAAAAAGAGAAAGGGGCCCGGACTGCAAACCATCATTGCGTAGGGGTCAAAGAGCATCAGTTCCCCATACAAACAGCATTCAGGGGCAAAACCCATATCATTCGACGTGACCCCTCCGGAGAAGTCATCCCGCACTGGGATACCGGGATCCTTTGGGGAAGCCTTTCATTGAACTCAGCCCACGCTCCAGCTGCTGCGTGCATTGGGACTTACCGACAGATCCGCAAATTCTCCCGCCAGGTATTTATAATAGGCAGTGATGGCAATCATGCCGGCATTGTCGGTACAATATTGAAAATCCGGAATATAATAATGCCAGCCATATTTTTCGCTGTCATCCGCCAGCACTTTTCTTAACCCTGAATTGGCGCTCACGCCCCCGGCAATACAAATTTCTTTAATGCCTGTTTCCTTGGAGGCCTTTACCAATTTATTCATCAGAATGGTAATGATACGCTGTTGCACCGACGCGCAGATATCCGGGAGATTGTCCGCGATAAATGCAGGTTTTTTTTTGGTCTGTTCCTGCACAAAATAAAGGATCGCTGTCTTCAGCCCGCTAAAGCTGAAATTCAACCCCGGTATTTGCGGCTCCGGAAAGGTAAATCTGTTAGAATTCCCTTCCCTGGCATATTTATCAATGAGCGGTCCGCCTGGATAAGGCAACCCCAGGATCTTGGCGGTTTTATCAAACGCCTCTCCTGCAGCGTCATCCAGGGTCTCCCCGATGACTTTCATTGTCAGGTAGTCCTCACAAAGCACGATCTGTGTATGTCCTCCGGAAACCGTAAGACAGAGGAACGGAAATGCAGGTCCCGGGCTCGCGATAAAGTTAGCCAATACATGCGCCTGCATATGGTGTACGGCGATCAGCGGGATATCCAGCCCGAGCGCCAGCGATTTGGCAAAGCAACTTCCTACCAGTAAGGAACCGATCAGACCCGGTGATTGGGTAAAGGCAATGGCACTTAATTCGGCCTTGGTCAGCCCGGCTTTTTGCAATGCCACCTCCACCACCGGTACGATGTTTTGCTGGTGCGCACGCGAAGCCAACTCAGGTACTACCCCGCCATATTGTTCATGAATCTTTTGATTAGCGATAAAATTGGACAAGATCTTCCTATCACTGAGCACGGCGGCGCTTGTATCATCACAGGAGGATTCTATGGCTAAAATATTTATTGGCATCTGTACTTGATGTTTCTGATGAATAAAGGTCAGGTGTTTTCAGGTGGGATAACCCCGGTCATGTTCCGGACAAGATCCTACGTCTATATAACAATCCTTAGGATCTTATCGCCACAACCGGATCCAGTTTGGAAGCTGAATACGCGGGAATAAACCCCGCCACAACACCCGTGATGATGGAAGCGATTAAACCGAACAACACAATTCCGGTAGTCATGTATATTTTAAAAAACACAAGAGAGGCAATCATTTTTGTCACAAAAAATACGCATAGCATTCCCAATACGCCGCCTATCATGCATAATATCACTGATTCGATCAGGAACTCCTGCATGATTACATTTCTTTTGGCCCCGATCGCCTTTTTAAGCCCGATAATGTTAGTCCTCTCTTTAACGGTTACAAACATAATATTGGCGATACCGAAAGCCCCTACGATTAAAGCAAAGATCCCAATCATAAGGCCTCCCATATTGATGCTTCCAAACAACTTCTCGGTATCATTGGCCATCATGCTTAATTCGTTCAAGGCAAAATTATCATCCTCCGTGGGTTTCAGTCTGCGGATGGCACGCATGGAACCACGTAATTCGTCTTTAAGTTCCGGCACACTGACATTTGGAGCGGCTTTTACCATAATAAACGGCTGGACCCGCCGGCTCCGGTCATTCACAATGGAGCGGGCCGCGGAATAAGGCACCAGCACGCTGTTGTCATAGTCAAAACTGCCGATGAGGTTCTGACCATAGGTATCCAGGACCCCGATGATCGTGAACCTTTTCCCGGCAAATTCCACCTGGCCCCCCACCGCCTGCTGTGCTGAGCCATATAAGCCCTGCCAGATATTAGCCCCCAGGATAATCATCATGCCGTTACTGGAGGACTCCATCGGTGTAAAAAACCTGCCATCGGCCATATCGACCTTCTGGATTTTGTCAAACCCACTGGTCACCGCCATCATGGTGACATCCTGCATATAATCGTCTCCATGGGTAATGGTTTGCCCATTCAATTCATATACATAAGCAAAAGCATCCGCGTTGTGCACACGCTGTTTAAGCCCCTGAAACTCATTATAATTGGCATTGGGTCGCTGGATATATTTCCACCAGTCATTTCCACCCGCATTCCCCCAGGGCCATCGCTGAACATAGATGACATTGCTTCCCAAAGAGGCCATCTCACTGCGCACATTCATTTCCAGGCTCTTGGTCAGGGTAAAAACAGCGACAATGCAGAAAATGCCAATGGTAATGCCCAAAAGAGAAAGAAACGTGCGCGTTTTATTGACCCGCAACTCCTTCAATGCCATCAGCAGACTATGCCAGAATATCTTAAGGGATTTAAGCATGTACAAATTTAAGATTTGTATCAGTATTTTATGTAAAAGTAGGTTAATTCTTATTGGGAGCCGTCAAACGCGTCAAAACAGATAATGGAATTTATTAATAAATAAATCCCGGCCGGCATCCCTTACTATTCGCGCTGTCCTGTCAGATAAATCCGGATTTTCATTAGGCGAAGAGGGCGTCCACATGGGTCCCGGAAAAACACCCGGCCAGACAATGACCTTGGAAAGCAATCCGCTAATGCCGGTCACCTGATTGAAAAATGGGTTGAAAAAGGGTCCTTCGCGTTTACGCTGGTGGCAAAATAGTTCCATGACATAAAGCCCATGGGCGGCGTTGGCGCCAGTTGCCGGGCATTGCTCCCTATCATTGCACCGCATAAGATTGCTGTGAGCAAACACTTTTTCATTCCTTGAGATTTAGTTTTCTTATCATGTAAGTAAAATCACTTTGAAGCAATATCCCGATTGACCCACGGAAAAAAGCTCGCCTGCTAAGCGCATGCCCATACCTTGGTGGTAGAAACACCGCATCGAAAACGAACATCTCTCCAGAAAGATGGCAACCCCTGTCGTGGCGTTCCCTCCTCTCCATCAGCAGGTTGGGAAAACGTCTCTTTTTATACCTTCAGGCCGGATCAGCCCGGTAAAACAAGGTTCATTTTCTTTCGGAGGCGATCCCTTTGTAACTCTCCAGGAAAATCCGTTGCAGGTCGCTGTTTACCAGCGCGGCTGCTCCTTTTTTCCCGTCGATTTCAGCTTGATCCACCGTCAGCAAAAAATCCCTGACGTACTCTTCCATGGCGGAGGTTTCCGGGATCAGCCATCCTGCCTTTTGAAGCATCAGCCAGTTATCGCTCTCAGCAGAACCGCAGAAGAGGATCGGGCAGCCGAGGGACACCGCGCTTACGGCCTTGGAGGGAACGGCGATGTGCGTCCATTCCGTAAGCAGGCTGACCAGGTGGATGTCAATAAAATGCAGCTGGTCCCGCGGCACACGGTCCACCAGGACGATGCCCGGCTTGCCTTTCGCGTACGCTTTCACGCCGGCAGCCTTGTTTCCATAAAGGGCTAGAACGAGCCTGTGCTTTTCGGGATCCATATGATCGATCACCGCCCTGATCAAATCAGGATTGTGCGGATCGCCCAGATTGCCGCAATAGCCCAGGTAGATTTTGTTTTCTCCGCGCCACGGGGGCACCTGGTCGGACTTATCCTGGTAAAAAAGTACCCCACAGGGCAGGATGTAGAACGGGACCTCTTTTTTATACTGTTGCTGGAGGTGACGCGCCTGCCCGGGACCCAGGGCGATCAGAAATGCCGGCGGCTTTTTATAGGTCAGCTTTTTGACCCAGCGGTAAAACAGATTTCCCTTGCCTACCAGTCCGGTAGCCATAAAACCCTCCGGGAACAGATCAAAGGCCCACAACGCCCATTTTATGTTACGTTTAAAATACAAGGAAGCCCAGAGGGGTAACAGGGGCGGGCTTGTAGTACAGATCAGCAACGTACGTTTAAATTTCAATGCCTTTCTTGCCAGCACATAACCGTCATATAAAAAGGTGATGAAGCGCAACAGTGCATGATCACCCTGGTATAAGGTTTTGATCCGCTTTATATGCCCCGCCGGTTCCCTGTTCCCGCCGCCCCCTTCGAAGCCACGATTGATGCATAGGACATTACTTTTGACACCTTCCCTTTCCTCAAAATACTGCACCATATCACATACCGACTCCCCATTGATGTTCGGATTTGGCGGATAATGACGTGTAAGAAAAGTGATTTCCGGCTTAACAGGATCGGTCGGCATGTAACAGGTGACTTTTAACTGATAACGTTTAACCGGTGACTTTTAACCGGCTACGCATGGAATCATACATTTCGGACAATATGCTCTGCAGATCATGTTGATACTGCCAACCGGGAAAGTGTGCTTTAAACTTGCTCACGTCGCTGATGTACCAGATATGATCGCCGATGCGGTTGGTATCCGAATAGGAATAATTCATTTTGTTGCCGGTGATATCTTCACACATTTTAATGGCTTCCAGCATAGAGCAGTTGGAGAACCGGCTGCCGCCGGCGTTATAAACTTCCCCCGAACGCGGGTTCTGGTAAAAATTCCAAAACATGTTCACCAGGTCATGACTATGAATGTTGTCCCTTACCTGCTTGCCTTTATAACCGAAAATCGTGTAAGCGTCACCCGTAATGTTGCAGCGCATCAGGTAAGATAGAAAGCCGTGCAGCTGGGTGCCCGAGTGATTTGGTCCCGTCAGGCATCCGCCTCTGAACACAGCCGTCTTCATGTTAAAATACCGGCCATACTCCTGCACCAATATGTCCGCGGCCACTTTGGACGCGCCAAAAACTGAGTGCTTGGTCTGATCCAGGCTCATGTGCTCGTCGATCCCTTCCTTGTAATAGGGATGCTCCCGGCTGATCTCCCAGCGGGTCTCCAGTTCTTCCAGCGGCAGCAGATTCGGGTTGTCTCCATAGACCTTGTTGGTGGAGGTAAATAAGAACACTGCTTCCGGGCTATGCTGCCTGGTTAGCTCCAGCAGATTGAGTGTACCGTTCGCATTGATCGTGAAGTCGGTCAGCGGTTCTTTGGCCGCCCAGTCATGGCTCGGCTGCGCCGCGGTATGAACGATCAGGGAGATATCCCTGCCATAAGTTTTAAAGATCTTTTCTAACTCAGGATAATCGCGTATATCCGTGCTAAAATGCTGATAATTGGTATGAAGCGCGGCGATGCGGTTTTCGTTCCAGGCTGTAGAGGCGTCCTTCCCAAAGAAATACGCGCGCATGTTGTTATCAATACCCAGGATCACATCAAACTTATCTGCGAAAAAGTGAACCGATTCACTGCCTATTAATCCGGATGACCCGGTGATCAACGCAATTTTCATGTAGTCTTTTTTTTTAATAAAGCACAAAGATCAACGATCGCAGACTTCCAATAAGGCTGGAGCATGCTTCAAAGGAGGCTTCCGCTGGTGGATGAAAGACCGCTGTTGCATCGCTGAGAGTCCGTATCCGCGCCTAATCCGCCTTTCACGTTCCATCAGGTAAAATTACGAAAAAAATCACTCCTTACTCCTTCCACCGGTGCTGCGGTCGCCCGGCATTACTTGGAGAGCACATAAAATATCTTGGAAGGCGCGATCCGCTTTAACTTTGTTACCGGATGGTAGGTGATATTCCAGCGAAACAACCTGGACAAATATTTATCGATGAAAAGATAGGCCTTGTATTCATAAATGGATTTCTGAAGGAGCTTGCCGGTCTTCCTCACCAAAAAGGAGGTCATCGTAAAATGCGGGCTTTCCCGGATCACCTTAAAGCCCAGGTCAGCGATCATCTTTTTAAAATAGCCATAGGGGATGCCCCTTTCCCGCTTGGTCAATCCGCTCCTGGCCTCCCGCCAGTCTCCCATGCTGTTGATGGGTTCTTTTAACAACAGAAAGCCTCCCGGGCGCAGACAGCGATAAAATTCATTCATTACATGGGTGACGTTCGGTATGTGATGAAGGGTGGCGAAACAAACGATCAAGTCAAAAAAACCATCCGGGAAATCGATCGTGCCATCGATATTTGGCTTTTTATAGACCGGGTTCATGCCGTCAATGTGATCAGTCACCAGATGATCGGAGGGCTCCAGTATATACAAATGATCGATCTGGGTGGCGATGGGCCTGAACTCATCCCCATAAGCGGAGCCGATCCCCAGTACATTGCCGTACCGTCTTTTGGGAAGATACTTATATCCGTAAAGCTCATCGAGATGCCTGTAACCGTAATGGTATTCCTTTTTATAACCTGCTACCAGATCCGCGTATCCTTCTTTTTCATCCTCATACCATTGACTGATCTGTTCTTTTGAGAAATCATCGCCATACAACACTTCGCCGGAAAAATACTTATCCATATCCATAATTTAGTTATTTGGTTCAGGGAAAATGGTCATGCAAGCAACGCTTTGAACAATTCAAAATACCGCCGGGACATCATCTGCAGGTCAAAATTTTCCCTTGCTATCCTGCTGGCATTGCCTGAAAATTGCTCGTGCACCTGGGTGTTTCTTAACAAATATTGTACCCGGTCGGCAAAAAGGGCGTGATCGAATGGTGCAATGAGGCAGCCGTTTTCTCCGTCCCGTACAATCTCGCCACAGCCGCCGACATCAAAAGCTATACAGGGAACCCCGCAGGAAATGGCCTCAATCAGGGTATTGGGAAGGTTATCCGCCCTGGCGGTATGCAAGTATACATCGCTGGCCTGCAGGGCCTGCAAAATCTGTCTTTCTTCTGAAATGTAACCCATAGACTTCACCTGCAAATGGGTATAGCTGGCCGGCAGGGGATCATGGCCCAGCGTCAGCAGGGTGATCTCTCCCCAAGCAGCATGATCCAGGAGTTTCAGTATTTCCAGCAAATCCCGCCCGCCCTTATAGTCGCTTTTCAATAATTTTTCCGCCGAGAGCAGCAGGACCTTCCTGTCAGGAGCAATACCCAGCGCTGTCTTAGCCGCACTTTTATTCTCCGGCGGACAAAAAAAAGCGGTATCAATCCCGTTGGGGATCCACTTGATGAGTTTGCCAGCAAACACCGGGCTCTGCTGCGCCAGCCGCTGCAGCCACCGGGAAGGACATACCACCGTCAGCCGGCTGCCGGCGTATATCTTCTGCTTCCGTTTTAATAGCAGGTGGCCTGTCTCCAGGCCGATCGCGGGGAAATGCCGCCGTTCTCCTTTTCCGCCGCGCAGCTGCTTCCAGCGCTCATCTCCAAAGGTATACGCCGCATTGCCGGTGAAGGCCCACATGTCATGCAAAGTCCAGACTACCGGCGCCAGAGATGACAACTCCGCCACCAAAGTGGTTTGAAAATATCCCCCGTGAATATTCTGTAAAGCAATAATATCCGGTTTGAAGGCGGCGGCAAACCGCCTGATCCTTCCCGTAGAGAAAGGGAACCAGACGTACTGCAACCCGGCTTTGTTCAGTAGCAGGTTAATCCCCCTTTCCATGATGCTCTCAAAGCCCGGACGCCGGGTAAGGTGTACTTTTCCAGAAGGGGATCTTTTTATCCCCACCAGGAAAGCGTCCTCCGTCCCGCAGGAGGACTCCAGCCGCTCATGCAGCCTCCAGGCGGCAATCGCGGCTCCGCCGCTGACATCATATTTATTGATAAAGAGGATCTTCATGTCTTCTTCCTTTTCGCTAAGCTTTTGAAATCCGTTTCCAAACATCAGCCATAAAACGGAGCTTCAAGACCGAACGCCATATGCCCCTCCTGGCATAGCGGTCCAGTTCCGCTATGATAGGGTCTTCATAGAGACGAGCGGCTTTTTGGGCGATCTCCAGTGCAAACCCGTATTCCTGGTTCAGGATTGCCAGCACACCAGCCAGCAGGTATTCCCGCAGGGACATTTTTTCCACTCCCTCGAAAGTACCCAGAAAAAGAAGCTCCCCCCAGCCGGCCATTTTCTTATGGGAAACGGCAAGGAGTTTCTGCATAAAGGGATTCCCGGTCAGCGACCGTATATTCTCCGGCGACACCCGGCTGGCGCCTTTGACCTTAAAATCACTAAGGAAAAAGGGACGCGATTCCATAAAAGCCAATACCTGGTGTAACTTATCCTCCCCTTCATAAGCGTCCAGGATACCCGGTTCAAATTCGGCCACTTTCACCCTGCCGATCACCTCCTGCCCCAGCGACCTGAATATACGCAGATCCATCCCCTGGGCATCCGTCTTGAACCAGTCCAGGTAAGTCAACCCGAGCTCTTTCATGACATCCGGCAATGATCGCACGGGAAGCTGCAACTCTTTTTCCACCGTAAACTTTTCGGCGTAGGCATAAGGGGCCAGCTTTCCGGTCAATGGCCTCAGGAAGCTGGAACAATACGGGGACTTTGTCAGATAGAACGGACGCGCCCCTGTGGTGGTATCGGACACCACACAATTGAAGACGTACAATTTTTTATAATTCCCTTGCTCCTTTTCGATATAGCCATATTCCCTGTCATCGGGATCAAAGGCGATGCAGACGCAGTGACGGGCGATCCTTTTCCATCTGAAATGGATCCCGCCGGAAGCGCCGATATCCAATAGGACCGGGGGCTGTGTTTGAAACTCCTCCCTGGAGAGGATCTTATCAATCAGGTGCATGCATGAGTTTTTGGATGATTATTTTACAGATCCTTTCGGCCGCGTGGCCATCCCATAATTCGGGAATTCCGCCTTTCACATTGTCCCCTTCAAGCACCTCCTCCACGGCGGAGGCGACCTTCGCGGTATCGGTCCCGATCAACCTGTTGGTACCCACCGTAGTCGTTACCGGGCGCTCGGTATTGTTCCTTACCGTAATGCAGGGCACCTGCAAATAGGTACTTTCCTCCTGGATACCACCTGAGTCCGTGACAATTAAAAAGGCGTTTTTGATCAGGCACACAAACTCCAGGTATCCCAATGGTTCTATCAACAGGACATCCGGGGAAACTTTCGTTAATAACCCGAATTTCTCCAGGTTATTTTTTGTTCTGGGGTGTACCGGGAAAATGATCTTTTTCTTTTTTGCAATGCGATTCAGCATATCGACCAGCCGCTGCAGGCCTCCTGCCGTATCTACGTTCGCCGGGCGATGCAGCGTTACCAGTATATAACCCTGGTTATCAACATGCAACTCCTCCAGGATCGATGAACTATTGATCTTTGGAAGATAATAGACCAGGCTGTCGATCATCACATTGCCCACAAAAAATATTTTATCCTTACTCACCCCTTCATGGCCCAGGTTCAGGATACCCGATTCCTCCGTGACAAAGAGGTAATCCGCGATGGCGTCGGTGAGGATGCGGTTGATCTCCTCCGGCATGGTCCTGTCAAAACTTCTGAGCCCCGCCTCCACATGGGCGACCGGGACGCCCAGGCGGGAAGACACCAGGCTGCAGGCGATGGTGGAATTGACATCACCCACCACAATCACCAGGTCCGGCTTCTCCGCCAGCAAAATCTTTTCAAAGGCCATCATCACGCCCGCGATCTGTTCGGCGTGCGTACCAGACCCGATGCCCAGGTAAAAGTCTGGCTTCGGCAACTCCAGTTCTTCAAAGAAGATCCTGGACATCTTTTCGTCGTAATGCTGGCCGGTATGGCATATCAGGTGGGTGATGTCCTCTTTGTATGTCTTAAATGCCCGGTATAGCGGCGCCACCTTCATAAAATTGGGGCGGGCCCCTACCACGGAAATAATTTTCTTCATGTTACATTCTTAGGTTGACGTCACTGATAACTAAGCCTTTGGGCCTTTTTTATCAAGACTCTGTTCAAAATCATTGATCCTTCTTTTTGCCAGGGCGTCCCAGCTAAACTGATCTTCCACCTTTTTGCGACCTCTCAGAGCCATGTCCCGCCGAAGGGCGGCGTTCTCCAGGTTCAAAATCTTTTCCGCCAGGTCCTGCTCATCATCTTCTTTATATAATAAACCATTACCTTCTATCCTTTCGGTCACCTCTACATGATCACTGACGATGATGGGCAGACCGCATGCCGTGGCATCCAACTGACTCATGGATTCCTGGCGGGGCCATACGCCGATATCCGCGGCCCTGTAAAAGAACGGTAATTCGTTTACTTTTACAAAAGGATGCACGACACAGCCGTCCACGGACCTGAGCGCCGTCATGTCTTCGGGCGTACCGCTTCCTACGAACAGCGCTTTAAAACGCGCGTGGCCTTCCTTCCGCAAATAACGTACTGCCCGGGCGAGGCATTGCGGGTTCTTGTCCGCAGTAAGGCGCCCGGTATAAATACATACAATATCCTGCGCCGTGAAACCTAATTCCTCTCTCTTGCGCGCCCTTTGAAGTTCGTCTTCCGGGGTAACGACCGGCGTGAAAAGACCGGTATCCACGCCGAGGGACTGCAGGTCCGTCTTTTCGGGCGGGACCCCAAAGCATTCCAGGGAAATTTTGGCCACATCCTTTGCAATGGGATAATGTTTTTCGGTAATGCGATTGATCACTTTTAGTTTTCGCGGGAATCCCAGCAATAAGTGCCGCAGCCGTGTCTTCGGATCCCGCATATCAAAAACCGAGGCGTGCACATGGCTTTCCGTAAAAAACCGCGCACCCGTTTCCTCCGCGATCAGGGCGGCCTCATAACAGGTCACTGAATAGATATTGAAGGCCTGGATGATGTCAGGGGCTAATTGTTCCAATAACGGCTTTAATCCTTCCAGCCTGATGACGTTCTTGCGTATGGCCGGTTTCAACGGCAGCCGGTGCAGGGTATAGCCGTCAATTTCTTTGGTACCGGGAGCGACAATGTTCGGGCCCAGGAAAGGCTCATAGGTTTTTTTATAGGAAGGTGAATTAAAATAAACCTGCGCCGTAGAAGCGATCACGTGCACCTCATGCCCTAACCGCGCCACCGCTTTTGGCAGGAAGTTCTCTGAATACCCCATTTTTTCGGAATACATCTCCGTAATAAATGCAATCTTTAAAGGCCTCTTCATAATATTTGTTATATCCCGGTGCTTCCCTTTGTCGAGAGGATATGATACAGATTCCTGATCTGCTTTTCCATGGTATAGTTTTCCATCATATGGCGTCGGCCATTTTTCCCTAGTTGTAACGCCAGGGCCGGATCCCCCGCCAGTTTGCTCATATACCCCGCCATGCCCTCAATGTCATTTTCCTCCACCAGGTAACCGGTCTGCCCGTGAATAACCGCCTCCTTAATGCCCCCGTGCAAAGTGCTCACCACCGGCAACCCGCATGCCGAAGCTTCCAGGATGGCATTGGGTGTTCCTTCACTGTCACCACCCGGCGCCACCACGGAATGTTGGACAAATGCCCTGGAGCGGTGTAACAGGGAGACGATCTCCTCCGGGGTTTTGCGCCCTGTAAAGATGACCTTATCCGTCAAATTCAACGCTCTGGTTAATGCCAGGCATTCATTATACAACTCTTCCTTTGCCCCCACCATGGTCAGTGTGGCATCAGGAAATGCATCGAGTACTTTTTTGAATGCACGAATTGAATTTCCTGGTGCTTTCTTGGGCGCCAACCGCGCCACTGCGATAAAATCCCTCCCGGCTTTTGACGGATCACCCAAGGTGAATTTATCGGTGTCAATCCCATATACGTTGATAAAAATCTTTTCCGGGGGTGCCCCCAGGCTGATCAGTTGTTTCGCCATGTCACCCGAAACGGCGATGATGGCGCAGGCATAGCCAAACAATTCCCGGTAAGCGGATCTGTATTTCTCGATCGTCAGCACGTGCGCGGCATCGAAGCCATGAAAATGCACTACCAGCGGCAGTTTCAACTGTTTGCAAACAGGCAGCAACTTCACCCCTCCTATACCATAGTTCGCCAGCACAATGTCTATCTCATGGTGCTTTAAATACTGAGCGAGCCCGTAGTTCCCAAAATAATTATTGCTTTTTTTAAAGACATTCTTCACGATCTTATTAAGCGCCCAATACAGCCAGGAATTTAACAACTTTCCATTTTCCCGGAATTCGGGCAGCCATCCACCATAAATCGTATAGACCTCGGCATATTTCTTCAGTCCCGCTATCTG
Organism: Chitinophagaceae bacterium; assembly: GCA_036278455.1. GTDB lineage: Bacteria > Bacteroidota > Bacteroidia > Chitinophagales > Chitinophagaceae > FW021-bin31. The sequence goes on from DASULB010000335.1 coordinate 21,785, forward strand.
GCTCCGGATAAAGGTCTCCGAATAGGAATGCTTATTTGACCGGGTGATGCATATCCTCATATTATTTCTTTTGGGCCACCATCAAAAAAACGCCCGCGTTATTCATTTTATCAGCTTTGGAATGCGCTTTATCAAAGAGAATCATCTGGGTTTGCATCACCGGCACGAAGACATACCGGAGAAAACGTGGCAGTTTATAGAGAAAAGCATCTTGGAACAACAATAATCCCATGGAAGCCAGGCCCATGACACCATACACTTCCTTTACCTGAAAGCCGTTATCGGCCAGTATCTTTTTCAATCCATCGCCCGTCCAGCGCCAATAATCGGTGGGATCAGGATGGTAACGCCATATCCCATGGGTGGACAGCAACAGCAGGCCGCCCTTTTTTAAGACCCTGCAGGATTCCTGCAGATAGACCAGGGGATCCGTCACATGTTCAAGCACCTGGGTGGAAAGCACAATATCAATGGAATCATCAGGCATCTGTAACCTTCCCTCCGCAAGAAAAACGTCTGCGGCGCTGTTTTCGGCAATGTCTGCACCGATGTATTCGGACACATATGGTTCAAAATAAGACCTGTAAGGCATGCTGCCACACCCGTAATCCACCAGAATCTTTCCCGGTGACACAGCTACATACTGCTGAATAGCCGCTAAGGTGCACCGTTTCAACTCCCTGAGATGATAATAACGCGGATTAAAAATAGTAGGCTTAATCCGCCCCGTTTTTTCATTCTTTACAGAAACGGCATCTCTCATAGCTGTTTTTTCGTTAAAATTGCAAAATAACGGTAAAAATCGGAATGCCACTAAGAATAAAATTATGGATGCACAAAGAGAAGTGACCTCTCCCCTTACAGGAAACAGCAACGTTACGCTGGTCTCTATGCTGAATTCCGAAGATATCATTCGCCGATATGCGTCAGAATTAAACATGGATGTTTCGGGGCTTCCCGCGAAGGTTGCCATTTATCAATGCAATGAAAGCGGTCTAAGGTTTTATTACCCACTTTCTATGGCTGGGGATGAGAAGTTCTATGAAGAGCTCGCAAAGAAAGGCGCAAACTATTACAGCCGTTGGAAATGGGAGTATTCCGCAGCATCCTCGTTCATCTCAGCTAATACGTCCCTGCTGGAGATTGGATGTGGCAACGGCTATTTTTTAATGGAGATTTCAAAAAAAGGCGTACAGGCTTCCGGGCTGGAATTTAACGATTACGCGATTCAGAATGCACTTGATCAGAAACTTAATGTAAGAAAGGAAGCTATCCAGGACCACGCGTTAACCCACGAAAATTCATATAATTATGTATGTGCGTTTCAGGTGTTTGAACATGTGCCTCAAATCCGGGAAATACTCTTGGCATCCATCAAAACATTAAAAACCGGAGGGCTACTGATTTTTGGAGTCCCCAATAACGACTCCTATATTTTCAAAAAAGATAAATATCATACATTAAATACCCCTCCTCATCATATATTACTATGGGATAAACGTTCCTTAGCACAACTCCCAACCATATTCCCCGGTATTCACTTGATAAAACTGCTAGAGGCTCCGGAAGATAAAGTATTCCGGGGTATGTGCTATAAACTATTCCTGCAACAGAAGATCGGAAGGAACATCTTTTCTGATATACTTTTGACAACTACCCGGTTTATCGTAAAAAATTCCCTGAAAAACATTGTCAAATTTGGCGGCGGCCCAACCGTGCTCGCTATTTACCAAAAGCAATAACCTGAATGGGGTGCCGGCTCATTTCAGTCCCAGCTTTGCTTTCACCGCAGCCGTTAAATCGTCACCTTTCGGTTTTACTATCAACAGCTTAACCGGTCCGGTATTCGTGGTCATAAGCCTCTTAACCACATAAGTATATCCTCTGGCTTTGGCTACCGTATTCACCGCTGACTGAATCTTTTTAATAATAGGCTTCTGCAGTTCATTATATTTTTTAGCTTCATATTGATTTATATTTTGTTGAAACCGTACAATACGGTTGTTGAGGTCCTGCAACGATTCACGTCTGATCTGTTTTATAACATCATCCATTTTTGCAGAATCTTTTACAAAGGCAGCTGCCTTGCTTTGTAACTCTTGCTGCATGGCCTGGTACTGCCCATAGATTTGCTGCTGATATTTTCTCATCGCTGTATCGGCTTGAGCAGACTCGGGCATACCGTTTTCAATATCCTGGATGTTCACATAACCTACCTTCTGAGCCGCCGCGTTTACAGTAAAAAGGATAGCAACCGAAATCCCGGTAAGCATAGTAAATTTCTTCATGTTGTAGTTAATTTATTGATTATTGATTAGCGTATGTGTAAATCCGAAATCCTCCACTCCCGCCGTCCACCCCTCGCAAACGAAGGATAAAAAACAAGGTTACAAAAAAATTGCCTCAGGTCAATGGTAATTTCCACAATACGTCACCGGTTTCAAATCGATAAAAAATACCGTCACCATTCATGATCTACCAGTGAAAAAATCATTGAACTTGCACCCCGCCAATTCCTTATCTCGTTTATCTTTTTTCAGTCATCAATGTGCATTACTTTTTAGCAAAGATATCCGCTGTTCAATTGACTTGATCTTCCAGGTCGGACTATGTATCTTCCCTTCTGATATCGCCGGAATAAAGCGACTGTTTTCGCACGGGCGGATTCCTCATTTATCCCAAACGTCCTAAGAGCCGGCCGGCTCAATATCACTGTCTGCTACCTATCAAGACTGACGTTGTCTGGACATGATCGGGAGAGCAACCTTTTCAAGGGTCGATTATTTTTTGATTTAACTTTCGTTCGCACCGCGAAAAAGAAAGCAAGTTCTTAAAAATAATTTTAATATTCTGTTAAAATTCGTGCCGGCCCAACATGTAAAACAAGTCGTTAAGTGATCGGTCACCGTTAGCATACAAAATCGTTCTTCCTCCATAGCGTTATGGTTGGCATAGATAATAAGATATCGGTTCATTATGTGCAAATAGAATAGACCACTCCATTGTAAATTTTAAATCCGAGTATATAAGTTCTCTGGCAATTTTTTTTATCGATGTGGCTTACCAAATATATTCATGCATGAGAATATCCATCAATCGCAGGCAGTCTATAAATCTTTCAGCATGGTATGAGTGTCAATCCCGGATTCTATTTTTTCTAAACAAAAAAATAATATTTTATCTTGCAATGATTGTAAAGAATGCTCGAAAGATGTCCCCATTCACGCTCCGATATTTTAAACTGTTCTTATCCTTAACCTTGCTTACCCTTTTGTCTTTATCCAATGCGGACGCAACGGAACGGAATCCATCAGACGCTCCCAAAAGTAATCCGAAGATCAACCTGCCTGTTAACCTGCACGCCAACTACCCCGTTATCGATACCGCTCCTCCCCTGGCAGTCTGTGATACTTCGGCCTTTAGGATAACCTTTGGCGGCAAAGGCAACTTCCAGCTGTTGGATGTCAAAAGCCTGTCGCGTGATGAGGCCATCAGCTCCGGCCAAACCAATACATCGGGTAATGAGGACGGATGGCTCTTAAAGACAGGTAAGTACGGCAACATCCTGTGGACAAGGACATATGGAGGAGGCCAGGCTGATTATTTCACCAGGGTCCTACCGAGTAGCGACGGCGGCTTTCTCGCCACAGGCTCCTCTGACAATTCAGGTTCCGGCATGACAGATGGTACTGGCTGGGCGGTAAAAACGGATGCAACAGGGAAATTTCTCTGGTCCTATGTTCTGGATATAGCCCCCAGCGTGATACAACAGGCCTGTCAAACCAGAGATGGCGGGTTTGCCATGGTCGCCTCGGTCAATGTCTCGGGATCCGAAGCTAAAATAATCGTGATCAAAGTCAACGCGGAGGGGTCACCAGAATGGATGAAATCCTATTCCAACGGGCCCTCAGACTACGGCTACTTTATCAAACAGACCCTTGATGGCGATATTCTCATCGCAGGATTCGTATATGCATTAGGTGCCGGCATGCACGATGGGTTCCTGATGAAAGTTTCCGCAAAAGACGGGACGCCGCTATGGATGAAAACCTATGGCAGCCCCGGAGATGATGTCATTGATTGTCTTGATGAGGACGCCAAAGGAGCATTATACCTGTCCCTGAACTGGAGCGGAAATGGCAGTAACCTGGCAAGTATCGTTAAAACCAGCCCGGATGGCAAGGTGATCTGGGCCAAATTATACAAATTGCCATTCCCCTCCACCAGGGGCTATTCACTCAAACTTACTCCCGATGGAGGGGTTGCACTGAGCATCTCCGACGCCACTACCCGTCTGGGGGGCGCAGTGATGAAAACCGACAAGAACGGCGCTGTCCAATGGGCTTATGATTATCATCCTTCAGGAGATGATTCCTATGCCCAGTGCGCAGCGGACGAATTATCATCCCATAGGGGCTTCTATGTAACCGGCTACGCGGGGACAGTGGGCTACCTGGCAAAAACAGATAAGACCGGCAAGGCAGGAACCTGCCCGATCAGGTCCATCAAGGTGTCCACTGTTAATATCAACCCCGTGGTACAATTTCACCAATGGGACATCATCGAACCCATCACCGGCTGGCATACAAAAGAAGAAATTAAGGTCGCCACACCGGCCGTCACCCGGAAATTGATCTGCCCTGAGTGTTGCGTTTCATCCAATACCACAATCGACACCTCCATTTGTCAGGGAATACCCTACACGCTTCCGGATGGCAGCCAGGTCACCAAAGCGGGCACTTATCCCGTAAAATTCACCAGTTATTCCGGCTGCGACAGCATCATCACCACCCGCCTGACCGTGAACCCCGTTTATCACCAAACCGTAAAGGACAGCATCTGCCCTCACCAGCATTACAGGCTTCCAGACGGCAGCGTTGTGGATACTGCCGGCACTTATGTGTCAGCCCTTCGGACAAAAAAGGGCTGTGACAGCATCATTACAACCAAATTAACCTTCAGAAGCCGTCTGTATATCCAATACCTTGACTCCATCTGTGAAGGCACCAGCTTCAGGCTGCCCAATGGAAGAACCATACACCAGGCAGGAACTTTCAGGATGCTCCTGCCGTCTGCCACCAGCTGCGATACCCTGGCCACCTACCAGGTATCCATCAAAAAACCACCCGATATTGCTTTGGGGAAGGATACCTGCCTGGTAGCCGGCCAGTCGGTTTTGCTGAACCCTGGCCGGGGATATCCGCATTACCGGTGGCAGAACGGCGCTACGGATTCCACGCAGGAAGTGTCACTTCCCGGCACCTATTGGGTTCGGGCGTCCAATAAGTGCGGTACCACAGCCGATTCCATCCGTGTGAGCACCGGGTGCGCTCCGGTCATTTTCATCCCTAACGCTTTCACCCCTAACGGGGATGGCGTCAATGATGTTTTCAGGATACTGAATACACACGGACAGCAGCTCATCACTTTTAATGTCTACGATCGCAGCGGACTGGAAATGTTCCATACCACACGCATTACCGGGGGATGGGACGGCACTTTCAAGGGACAATCACAACAAATGGGTGCTTATATTTACCTGATCAAACTCATCAATTTGGCCGGCGCCCGCAAAATATACAAGGGCACCGTTCTTTTAATCCGTTAATCGCGAATAATTTAGCACTTTTGTGACACAGCAACATCGTTAATTCTCATGGGCATCGTCCGCAAACAAAGTATCCATTCATCCCTGTTCATCTATCTGGGTTTTGTCATAGGCGCCTTTAACTTCTGGCTGTTGCCCCATATCCTGACGACCGAACAATTCGGCCTTGTCCGGGTGCTCATCAGTGTTTGTACCCTGTTGGCAGGGCTTTGCAGCCTGGGATCCCTGCAGGTAATTACCCGGTTTTACCCCTATTACAATACCCAGGGGAAAAAGCACAAGAATGATCTGCTGGGGTGGGCGCTGATCCTGGGTATCATTGGCTTTGCGATCATGGTCATACTAACCCAGGTATACAAGGGACTGGTCATCCGGAAATTCGAAGGCAAATCGCCCCTTTTTATCGATTATTTCTACCTGATCTACCCCTTCACGTTTTTCATCCTGTTCTTTGGCATCTACGAGCGCATCGCCTGGAGCAGGCAATTTACCGTACTGTCCAGCTTTTTGAGGGAAACCGGTGTACGACTGTTTACCCTGATCATTGTCATATTGCTGGCTGTTCACTGGATCAATTTCAATTATTTCATCAGCTGGTACAGCCTGCAGTTTGGCGTGGTTTTCCTTGTCCTGTTTGCCTATGTGACCATTCGCAAAGGAACCCACATTACCGTGATACCAAGCGAAACCACCCGTCAGCTTTACAGGCAGATGGGTACCTACGCGGCGTACATTTTCGGGGGAGGGCTGTTTATGCTGGTGGAGCAGTATTTCAACACCATCCTGCTGGGCAGCAGGGTAAGCCTGGATGCGGCCGGTATCTTCGACATCGCCAGTTTTATCGCCACCTTCCTGCTTGTCCCTAAGCGCAGCATACAGGCAGCGGCCTCGGCCACGATCGCCAGGGCCTGGAAAGAGGATGACACCGGAAGAATAGACCGGATATACCGGAAATCGTCCGCCACACTGCTGATATCGGGAATCCTTATTCTGGGTCTGATCTGGCTGAACATCGATCACCTCTTCGATCTTTACAGACCTGAATACCGCGCAGGCAAATATGTCGTTCTTTTCATCGGGCTCGCCAATCTGATTGATCTGGCGACAGGATTAAATTACGACATCCTGGTTAATTCGAAACTGTGGAAGTTACATTTCATCGTTTCGGTTTGCATGGTAGCCTTTTTTCTGCCCGTAACTTATTTCTTCGTAAAAGCTTACGGGATGATGGGCTCAGCATACGGGATCCTGATTTCCCTGGGGGCCTATAACATCGTCCGTAGCATTATCCTGTGGTGGAAGTTCAAAATGCAGCCCTTCTCCCTAAAAAGCCTGCTGATCCTTGTTACAGGGGTTGTAGCCTATTTTATCGCCGCGGATATCCTTCCGGTGTTTCACAATATTTTTATGGATATCATCATCAAGAGCCTGGTTTTTCTCCTTTTATTCGCCACCGCGGTGCTGGGAGCAAGATTATCCGACGACGTTTCCGAACTGTATGCAGCGATGCTGGTCAGGCTGAAAATCAGAAAATAGAGGCCTCGCAGCATTTGCAGCAATTTATAGCATTGAGCAAAATGTCAGCTTGAAATTTTTAAAAACAACTTTCTCCTTATATCGCAATCCTTTGCCTGCCTCCCTTCAGACGGCAAACAGCTTATATAATCTAACATGGTTCTCATGCCGAGAATTAATATAAAAAAATTCGTTTCTGTCAGAGGTGGAGTAAACCATTCAGAAACGAAGGGGTATTCAGAATGATCTCGTTCTCCATCGCGACATGGCGCCTTGGCGTAAAAAATTTCTCATCCCAACACGCGCCACAAGGTGTGGTACTTAGTAAAGCTATCCTCTTCCTTTGATTTGACAACCCACACACTAAACAGGCAGCAGAGAACGGGCCTATAACATTCGTTCTATTGTCCCGACAATCACTTCACGCTAGGTTTGCGCTCACAAATCATTTTTTTCACTAAAAAAACAAACCTGATGAAAAACGTACACAGTCTTATTGGTTTATTACTATTTGCAGCAGCATTCGCTCCTTCCTGCAAAAAAAATGATACTCCCTCCCCTAAAAACCAACCGCTCACCAATACTTCATTTGAGAAGGATGCTGCCGGATGGACAATTTCCGGAGATGCCCAGGGCGGCTATGTAGCCGCATCTTACTCACCGGATGGCGGCGTAACCGACGGTTATATTTATGCAGCCGATGATGTAACAGGAGGTGTTTGGTATTACAAAGCACCTGCGAACTACATGGGAGACAAAAGCGCCTACTATGGTGCGACCCTTCAATTCAGCCTTTTTCAGCAATCAGCGATGGCTGATCAGTTCGCCGCTGCAGATATCATTTTTCAAAACGGGGATAAGCAAATCACCTGTCAGTTACCAAAATACCCGGGCCATACCTGGACTGCTTACAGCATCAAAATAGATGAAAAGGCGGCCTGGCTCAATGGGGATTATGACAGTGGGGATGCTGCCGGCAAAGCCGATATAAAAGCAGTACTGTCACATGTCACAGGATTCTTTATCCGCGGTGAATTTGAAACAGGTGATGATACCGGAGGCATGGATAATGTTAAAATAATAAAGTAACAACTTGATGAAAAGAATATCTTCTTCATCTTTGTGTGGATAGTTGCAGTCTTATTATCCTCGTATAAAAAACACATGCTGTAAATCCGGACAATCCTTTAGCCGCCGCCAATGCAATGAATGGTAGGGCTCCCTTTGGGAAAATATTTCAACAAGGATCTCTGCAGGATATTCCCGGGATGCAGTGGGTTCGTTTTAGATAAATGATTCCGCAGGATATCCAAATGGCAAAGACAAAATGATCCAGACCATGGTCAAAGCGGGGCTGTATTAACAAAAAGCAAACGCACAGGCAATACGTCATGGCCAGCTACAATGGATTGACGGTCAATTGGATAAAACGTCATACATTTAATTGGTCGGCGGTAAGCCTGGGGTACCTCTATTCCTTCAAAACACAATAAAACGATTGTGTTTTGCTAAATTCACGATCGTTTTTTTGAGAAATCACCTTTCACGTTGTACCTTTGCGCCAGTTCTTTTTAAACCACTTATCCAGAAAGGCAGAGGGACCGGCCCGATGAAGCCTTAGCAACCCCCTAAACCACGATGCCGATGTCGTGGGGAAGAGAAAGGTGCTAATTCCTGTTCCGTGACTGAGATGCAGTAACGGAAAAGATAAGTTGGAAGAGTTCGCCGAAGATTTCTCGATAAGATATTCACAGCTCTGCCGACTTACAGGCGGAGCTTTTTTTTGCGCTGCAAGTCT
>DASULB010000336.1:0-16164 GCA_036278455.1 Chitinophagaceae bacterium
TAAAAGTAGGAAAAATTTCAACTGACACAGTTCAGCTTACACTCCCAAAGAGAAGCCAAGATGAATCGATCATAAAATTCATTTCCCAATCAATAGCCCTTTACAGGGTTCTTACCATTTACTTTCTCATATCCTTTAATGCCCTGGTCCATTTCAGCAATTCATGCATCATGGTATGAGCCGATCCATCAAGCACTTCGTTTCCGATGAATTTCCCCTCGTCATTGATGTGTTTGGCAAAGAAAGGAATATGTACTGCTTCCGCGAGCGGCATCATTTTTTGCGCCGTCACTACCTGTTTCAGCATTTGTACGGAACGCGTTCCGCCGGCGATACCACCATAACTTACAAAACCTACCGGCTTATCATTCCATTCGTGGTAAAGGTAATCAAGCGCGTTTTTAAGGGGGGCGGGATAACCATAATTATACTCGCAGGTCACGATGACAAAAGCATCAGCGCCATCAATTATTTTGCTCCACTGCTTGGTATGCGCATGCTGATAATGGCGCAACCTGGGGTGCTCCGGTTCATCCAGAAAAGGCAGGTTAATCACCTTCAGGTCGAGCAGTTCCACCTCAAAATCGGTTTGTTGCTTTAACAGGTCCATAAACCAATCCGCCACCGCCGGTCCTTTTCTGCCGGTGCGCGTAGTTGCCAAAATCACTTTCAATTGAAACATGCTTATTTGTTTTATTTCCGGTCCTCTTTTGTTTCCAGTTTATCCAACCCAAGCTTATGGAGATCCACGTCTTCATCGTCAAGTGAATCCCAGAGCGGCTCCTTTTTTTCGGCCTTCTTAAGCAACGATTTTTCCATCCAAAGCAACAAGGCCGGCAAAATGGTCAGGTTCGTGATCATCGCCAGAATGAGGGTCAGTGATGTCAGCCAGCCGAGTGCACGGGTACCGCCAAAGCCTGAAAAACAAAAGATCATAAAGCCGGCAAAAAGGATCAATCCTGTAAGAATGATACTAAGCCCGGTATTGTGAATCGTACTCCTGACGGTAGAGGAAATATCGTGGCGGTGATGATGCAATTCCTGTTTAAAATTAACCAGGAACCGGATGGTGACATCAATCGATATCCCCAGCGCTATACTGAACACAAGGACCGTGGAAGGCTTCAGCGGCACCCCAACCCAACCCATCACACCGGCGGTCACGATCAGTGGGATCATATTGGGGATGAGTGAGATAAACAGCATTTTCCAGGAACGGAACAGGTATAACATGCAAAGCACGATTAGGATAAAAGCCAGTATGATGCTGTCTATAAGCCCGTTAATAATATAGGTGCTCCCCTCCAGGAATATAATGCTCGTGCCGGTGAAGGTTACTTTATAATGTGCCGTGTCAAAGATCTCATTCGCGTTCTTCTTCAGGGAATCAATCAATCCAGGCAACCTGGCAGTTCCTATGTCGGCCATCTCCACGCTGATGCGGGCGATCCGGTGCGTGCTATCCATAAAGGAAGACAGCAATTTAGAAAAATTGGAAGTCTCGCCCCTTCCGCCGCGCATTTGCAGGTACGGCGCCAGAAAGGCGATATCGAACTGATTGGGAACAGCATAATCACTGCTGTCTCCCAGGTAGTATGCCTGACGGGCGAATTTAATCCCTTCCACCAGGGACAGAGGTCGTGAAAACTCGGGATGCGCGGCAATATCCCCTGTAAATGTATCCAGCTTTCGCAGGGTGCTGAGACGGGATATGCCCTGCTTATGTTTTGTATCGACCAATATTTCCAGAGGCATCACGCCATGGAAATTGGTTTCAAAGAACCTCAGGTCCTTATAAATCTTGTCCGAGTGTGGGATATCATCTACGATGTATCCCACCGAGTTCAGGCGCCAGATACCGATAAAAGCGAACACAACCACCAGGCCGGCCACCACGTATACACCCGGGCGGTATTTGAACACCAGTTTCTCCAATCCCAGCAACACCCACCGGATCGGACGACTGTCCAGGTAGCTCGTATGTTTGGTCCGGGGTGCCGGCAGAAAACTGAGAACGGTCGGTAGGAACACAAAAGAGATCAGAAAAATGAACATGATGTTCAGGCCAGCGACGATCCCGAATTCCTTCAGAATGGCACTGCGTGTAAAAAAGAAGACCCCAAAACCGATGGCAGCCGCCAGGTTGGTAAACAAGGTCACGATGCCCATTTGCTGCACCATGCGTACGAGCGCCTTGATCTTATTGCCATGTTCCGCGTACTCACTGTGGTATTTATTTAAAAAATAAACACAGTTAGGGATACCGATCACTACGATCAATGGCGGAATAAGGCCTGTAAGCAATGTCAGTTTATATCCCAACAGGACTACCGTGGCCAGGGACCAGATCACGCCCATCACCACCACCACCATGGAAATGACCACCGCGCTGAAAGAACGGAAAAAACCGAACAGGATAAACGCCGTGAGTAAAAACGAAAACAGCAGGAAAATACGCAGCTCGTGTGCGATCTTCTCGGTGACCACCGTCCGGATCAGGGGTAACCCGCTCAGGTGTACTTTTACATTTTGCGCTTGTCCGAACTGATAGGCCGCTTGTTGGATGGCGCTGATCACCTTTACGCGCGCGGATGAGTTGATGACTTCCTTATTGACCCGAATGGCCATCAGGTACGCCCCCGTTGAGGGATTATACAGCAATCCGCGATAAAATGGCAGGGATAAAAACACCTGTTTCAGGCTGTCTAAAGTGGGCTGATCCTTTGGCGGGGCAGCAAACATCTGTCTGGCAGCCAGCCGGTGTGTGCTGTCATTTTTGATCAGGTTAACGGCGGTGGGAATGCTCAGTACATTCTCCACGGAGGCAATGTTTTTGATATTATTCGCCAGCCTGCAATACGCATCAAAAAAGTCCTTATGGAAAAACTGATCGGTTTTGATACCAATCACCAGCAGATTACCATCCTCTCCAAATTCCTTTTTAAACGAAAGGTACTGCTGGTACTTGGGGTTATTGACGGGGATCGCTTTGACAAAATCATAAGACAGTTCTACCTGTATGGCCTTATAGGTTAAAATACCGGTCACTGCAAAGAGACCGATGAGCAGAGGTATTCTGAATTTCAGCACAAAGCCCGCAAGACGCTGCCACATAAGTTGTTCGGTAAAAGGTTTTAAGCGGGTAAAGATACTTAGAAAGCCTTATACATCCTAACCTGCTGTGAGGTCCGGTAAAGAGCGTCTATGTACGTTAAGTTACCTTGCACATCATGGCACGGCAGTGTTCGTTCATCACGCGCACCCCTTAACCGGGGAGCAGCCGTCAGCTTTCAGTCGCTCTATCCGGCACCCGTTCCAATCATCGCTGTCGTTCCAGTGGCCGGCCTATTCCGCCCAGTTAACCAAAAATTACGCCCATCGGCCTACCCGTTCTTCAAGAGGGATAAATGACAGATGGTAATAGCCACCGCCTCATTACCTGCAGTAAGTGTCACCGTAAATACCATTTCAGAATCATCTTCCGCATGACCCGAGACATCCGGCGTCATCAACAGAAGGCTCAATGATCGCCCGAAGGATCCGGTTCGATCTCCGGCTCCCGTCCCTGCTTCAATACAGATGGATGGCCCAATACTGCAGCGATCACCAGGAATACCAATCCATAAAGAACCATACCCGAAATACCCCGGAAGATATAGGCGGTTCCATTTATGATGATCCCGGTCACATCTGATTTGCGGGTAAAGTGCTGGTGTTGAAACATCAGGATCAGATCCAGGATCAACCTTAAAAGGCTATAACCAAGATAACAATAGCCAATATAGTGGAGCCTGCGGATATTGACCTCGGTGAACAACGTATTTTTGTTCAGTGAGCCCACCAGGCCCCGCAGAAAATAAAATACGCAGAGAATCATCAGCAGGTAAAGAAAATCCCCTGCAAACCGCCAGCCGGTGAAGTCGTTTGAAATGCTGCTGGTAAAATTCCACACAAACATTACCAGCTGCATACAAAGAACAATCGCTAAGAGAATATATAATAAACGGATAAATCGATGACGGGTCATGCGTGTTTTTTATTTTAAGGTGCAAAAGCAAGGTGGGTATACCAGGAGTGCCTCTTTCTCAGCCACTTGTAAACCGGATTGAAAAATCCCGGCCACGATAAGCACCATTAAACCAAAGAAGCTCTCCGTTGCCATATTCCAGATATTGACCAGAAGCGTATCTACAAAAAAGATATGCATTTGAGAAACCTGCCGGAAACTTACGATGATGGCGCTCAAGAAAACATAAATCAGGTATGCATAGCCAATACGGGTCATCCCTTTTACAATCGCAGCATCAAAGGCCCTGTTTTTCCGGAATGAACGGATCATTTCCAACAACAGCCACAATACAATGGCCAGCATGGCAGGGTATAATAAATCCTTGATGACACCCAACCAATAGTGGTATTTATCTTCTGAGAAAGTTAAACGCACCCGTTCACAGTAGCCGTGAATCCCCTGTAACGCGCTTGATAAAAAAATCAGGATCTCCAGGAACAACCAGAGGTTTACCAAGTAATAGGTCAGAGTGAACAACCTTTTTCGGGGTGCCTTTCATGTTTTTTCAGTTGATGAACGCCCGGTCGATACAGCCTGAACAAATCCCTCAGCGCAGGTCCCGATATCCTGGTGGAAAGATAAACACATTACCCATATCTAATATACATATCAGGGTTAATCTGACAAGATAAATCATTTAAGGGCCCCTTTTTTTATGGTCCGCCAATTCCTAAAATTATTTAACTTCATCGCAAAATCAAAACTTATGGCAGATCAGCTGGCATCCTTTACGGAACAAATCAAAAACGGCTATACCTTCAAAGGGAAATCTTTCAAGATCGGCGAAGCCATGTGCAATAAAAAGGCCGTACCCGACTGTGGGGTGAACTTGCCCCTCGCCACCCTGAACCGTCACGGCCTCATCTGTGGGGCCACGGGAACGGGGAAAACGAAAACATTGCAACTCATTTCAGAGGGGCTCAGCGATGCCGGTGTGCCGGTTTTGCTGATGGATATCAAGGGGGACCTGAGCGGCATCGCTGAGCCAGGCGTCGCCAACGATCATGTACTGCAGCGCAGCAAGTTGATTGGGGTGGACTATAGTCCCACGGGTTACCCTGTGGAATTGCTCAGCCTGAGTAAACAGCCCGGCGTCCGCCTGCGGGCGACCGTGAGTGAATTTGGTCCCGTCCTGTTGTCCAAGATGCTGGGATTGAACGATACCCAAGAAGGATTGCTTGCCATGCTGTTTAAATTCTGTGATGATCATCAGTTGCCTTTGCTGGATCTCAAAGACCTCAAGGAGGTTTTAAAGTATGCCGCGGGGCCGGGCAAAGAGCAGCTTGAAAAGCTTTACGGCCATATCTCCACCACCTCCACCGGGACTATTTTGCGCAATGTAATCGCGCTCGAACAGCAGGACGCCGATATTTTTTTCGGAGAGAAATCCTTTGAAGTAGCAGATCTTATGCGTACCGCCAGTGACGGGCGCGGCATGGTATCCATCGTCCGGCTGACCGACATACAGGACCGTCCGAAATTATTCTCCTCCTTTATGCTCAGCCTGCTCTCCGAACTATACGCTACCCTGCCCGAAGTGGGCGATTCGGGGCAGCCCAAACTGGTGATGTTTATTGATGAAGCCCACCTGATCTTCCAGGAGGCCGGTGACGCCCTCCTGCAAAAGATCGAGACCATCATCAAGCTGATCCGCTCTAAAGGCGTGGGCATCTTTTTCTGTACCCAGAACCCTACGGATATTCCGGCGCCGGTATTGAGCCAGCTTGGCCTGAAAGTCCAACACGCCCTGCGCGCCTTTACCGCAAAGGACCGCAAAGCGATCAAACAAACAGCGGAGAATTACCCGATCAGTGTCTATTATAAAACCGATGAAATCATCACCCAACTGGGCATTGGCGAAGCACTGATTACCCTGCTCAATGAGAAAGGCATTCCTACACCACTGGTGCATACGTTGCTCTGCGCTCCGCGCTCCCGCATGGATATTTTGCAGGATGCGGAGATCAGTGCGCTGATCGCTAAATCGCAGTTGATTGCCAAATACAACGGGGCAATCGACGAGCAGAGTGCCTATGAAATATTGACGGGCAAATTGCAGGACGCCGACCAGTCAAATCAGACCGAGGCAAAACAGCCCCCGTCCAAACCGGCGACCACTGCAAAAGAAGCGCCCTCCATGTTCTCGGAATTTCTGCACAGCTCTGTCGCGCGCCAGATAGGCCGCACGGCCGGATCGATCATCGTCAGGTCATTGTTGGGTACGATGGGATTGGGTGGCCGCAGAAGGAGATGAATCCATTTACTGCTTTATCCTGATAGTGAGTCAATA
This sequence comes from Chitinophagaceae bacterium, assembly GCA_036278455.1. Lineage (GTDB taxonomy): Bacteria > Bacteroidota > Bacteroidia > Chitinophagales > Chitinophagaceae > FW021-bin31. The sequence goes on from DASULB010000336.1 coordinate 6,360, forward strand.
AAAAACTTTCATAGACCTCCTGTTATTATTTTAGGAATACACGCCGTAAGCCATGCGGCCAATGATCTTACGGATTTCACCAACACCGTAAAGCGTATCGGCAAAGTCTAAAGGCCTTGCCTGCAGTGCAACATTATCCGTTTTCATCCATAAATTGAATTGGGCAGCGCTCCCCATGACAGGGTAGCCATAAGAATATAAGTCCGTCAATGCCACCAAGCGTTCACTCAGGTCACTGTCGAACCGTTTTCCTTTCCTGTTGAAAAGCGTTGCTTTGGTAAAATGCAGCACCTTCGCCAACGATTCATAACCAAGTTCCGCCTTCAGTTTAAAATGATCCACGTCCTTCTTATCGATGCCTGCATGAATCAGTTTTATTTTTGAAAAGTTGTCCGCCGGTAGACCGGCACATTTTCTTCATCAACAATCATCATGAAATTTTCTGCTGAATCAGGGTAACCCTTTTTTTAGCAGGTGGTTTCACGGTTCGTTTCAGCCTCATCATAATATAATTTTATCCTAAAGCTAGCAAAATTATGCAACACAAATTACTGTCTAATGCTGAAAATTCATTCAGAACATCGATCACGACGTCATGGATATTGGTGTGTCCCCGTTAATTTGTATGGATAGATCATCATTAAAGGGAAGATTCAGGAGGATAAATCCGTAGGGACCCACCTTTTACCGATGGGCCTGGTTGTAAGCCGAAGCAATGTTTATGGTATGCTGGAGGGAACGCTTATTCCTCCAGTCGTGATGACCCACGATGATGAATGCAGGATCAGGAAATTTTTGCTGAAGCCTGCGGAGGGAATTGCCCCACGCCTTAACGTCCGCATCTTCAAGGTTCCCCAGTGTGGTGTCCTGGACGCTTTTGATCAGGCAGCCGCCATATAAGATCCTTTGTTTGGGAAACCAGATCACTATATTATCCATCGTATGGCCCGGCCCCGGATAATAGGTCTGGAAAGTATAGCCGCCGACATGAAAGGTGGTGTCTTGCGGTATCAGAAAACGTGCCCTGTTATTGTGGTGAAGGATGCACAGCGAATCCGTCTTCCGGGTGGTATAGGTTTTTATTCCTTTGGCACCATAGTACTTCAGGCCGCCCGTCCTGTCATCATGGAAATGCGTGGAAATACACATGACTACCTTTTGGTGATGCCGCGCCCAAATGCTGTCCAGCAGAGGCTGGTAATACGCTTTACCCCAGGGCGTGTCAAACAGAACCACACCTTTGGGCGTGACCAGGTACATGGCGTTCGCCGGGTAACGCTCACCGCCATAGCTTCCGTAACTTACATAGACATAAAAATTTCCTGACAGATGGGTGATGCGCAAAGGGTAGCGATCCTGCTGGGATAACCCGGGGAGGCTGCTGACGCAAAGTAAAAAGATCAACAGGGTGTTTTTCATCTGATTTAATTTGACTTCATCAACGCATCTTCGAAGATAAAATTGTCGAAGCTACCATACAAAAATCATTCCTTCGGCTGGAGAAGATTAGACTTCATCGAGGCTGTTTTTTGCATGAATCGATTGCAAAAAAGGATCGGATCAAGGCCGGTCATCGCTCAGCCGGCAAAAGGAATATCCTGCCGGTAAAAATAGCCTGATCCGATCGGCTTTGTCTATAAACTCAAAGGAACGCCCTGCAACGGATCCTAAAGATACAACGATCAAAATCGTGGAAGTGACGGGTTTAGGGCAAGGCAATATGCCATAAATCTTTATTCCGCTTTCAGGTCAACCGGTTGGCGGGCTGCCTTCATGGATGGATACCAGGATGCCAAAAGGGCAATGATCAGGATGGTCATCCAGACCAGGATAAAATCCGAGAAATGCATGCTTACCGGATAAAAATCCACCACAAAAGTGCCACCGCCCAGTTTGACCCATCCAAACTGCTGCTGACCCAGGCATATCAGGACGGCCAGCGTGGTGCCAATACCAGCACCCACCGCCGCGATCAGAACCCCTTCGGTGAGGAATATCCGCCGGATCAGGCTTTGCCTGGCACCCATGGCCTTGAGTATCGTAATATCCTTGCGTTTTTCAATGACCAGCATGGAAAGTGATCCGATCATATTAAACGCCGCGATGGCAAAAATGAAAAGAAGGATGGCATATACAAACCATTTTTCTGTTTGCATCACGTTGTAAAGCGAACGGTTCTGCTCATACCGGGTCTGTACCACATAGTGCGTTTTGCCGAAAATGCGGCCGATATCCGCCTTGGCCTGCTGCAGGTCCGCCCCGGGTTTGAGGGCGATCTCCACGGCTGAGATCTTACCGGATGGCATCCCCATCAGTTTCTGCATATAAGGCAGACTGGTGATGACATAAGTGTTGTCAAAATCCTGCTGAATGGCAAAGGTGCCGGCCGGCGTCAGCTGCCCCACATAAAAAGCCTGCTCGGGAAAAGTAAAACTTTGCACTGTCGCCTTGGGAAGATAGACCACTAAAGGAATGAAATCCCGTTTAACGTCTATTCCCAGGGCGCCTTCAATACCGATGCCTACCACCGCCTTGGGGATGGCGGCGTCCCCCACATCAAATGTGCCGCGGACAACCTTTCCCGGGATGCCGGTGACCCGTGCGAAATTGCTGTCCACGCCCTTTAATACCGCAATGGTCTTTTCGTCATTGTACTTCAACAACGCTTTTTCCTCCAGGGTTTTTGATACGCTCTTTACTTCATATAATCCCCTGAGGGAATCAAGCTTATCGGCAGGAACGAGCATCGTTTTGCCGGCTTCAGGCGAGACCTTGATCTCAGGATAAAAGGAGGAATACAGCGACTTCACCAGGTCTTCAAAGCCGTTGAAAACGCTCAGCACGATAATCAGCGCCGCGGCCCCTACCGCAATAGCGCCCATGCTCACCCAGGAGATGATGTTGACAGCCTGTGTGGATTTCTTTGCCCTTAAATATCGTGATGCGAATTGCCAGATCAAACGCTTGAATGTTGAATGTGAATGGCCGGCAGCGGACCATGATGAAAATAAAAAGCATGCCCCGTTGGACGATAAGCTCCCTGCTGTATAGCAGCCCGCCACCTCTTTTCCAAAGAATTAATCCTTCGGACCTTGTTCATCATGAATTTTCTTAAACAGGTCCTCCATCTTAAAGACGTAGTCCATCGTGTCATCCAGAAAATAACTCAGTTCGGGCATCCGGCGCAACTGTTTCCCCACGCGGGCCGCCAGCTCCTTTTTGATCTCCCAGGCTCTTTCTCTGATCTTCTCCATCATCTTTTCGGGATCCTCTATCTTGAAGATGCTCAGGTACACCCGCGCCTCGAGTAAATCCGGAGTGATGCGCACGGAGGTGATGGAGATCATGCCGCCATCGACGATGTTCAACCCGATCCGCTGAAAAATGTCACTTAATTCTCGCCGGAGCAATTCGGCTACCTGCTTTTGTCTCTTCCCTTCTTGCATAACTTTGCCCTCATTGGTTGTTTATGTCGTAAATTTACGCATTTATACTGATTTTAACTTCATGAAGAGCCTATATCCGGTTTTCCGATACCTGAAGCGGCATGTACGCGGCATTGTGTTGTATTTTATATCCAACCTGCTTTCTGTGGTGTTTTCCCTCGTGTCCCTGGCGATGCTGATCCCTTTTTTATCCCTGATCTTTGGAAAAACGACCCTTGTTTATGACAAACCCCCGTTTAATTTTTCCACCGATGCCCTCATTGCCAGCTTTAACTATTATAATTCCCAGATCATCATCCACTATGGGAAAGTACAGGCCCTGGGATTCATCTGCCTGATTGTCATCGTGATGATCCTTTTAAAAAACCTCTTTTTGTATCTTTCTTCCTACCTCAGTTCCCCGATCCGTAACGGCATCATCCATGACATGCGGTACGACCTCTTCTCCAAGATATTGAAATTACCCATCGGTTACTTTTCCGAAGAAAGAAAAGGTGATATTCTGAGCCGGATGACCAACGACCTGCAGGAAGTGGAGGTCTCTATTATCAGCGTGCTGGACGCCGCCATCCGCAACCCCATCATGATCATCGTATACCTGGCTGCCCTTATCAAGCTGAGTCCGCAACTGACCCTTTTTTTGCTGATCTTTTTACCCGTCACTGCTTTCGTCATCGGAAGGGTGAGCAAATCATTGAAAAAACATTCCACCGCGGGGCAAAGCAAACTGGGTGATATTCTTTCCATTATTGATGAAACCCTGAGTGGCCTGCGTGTCGTAAAAGCATTCAATGCCGAGCCCGCGCAACTTGACAAATTCATGGGAGAGAATGAATCCCTTTTTCACATCAAGAACCGTATTTACAGAAGACGGGACCTGGCGTCACCCATGTCGGAATTCCTGGGCATCGTCGTACTCTGTATGGTACTTTATTTTGGCGGCCGCCTGGCGCTTGCCGACCCACCGCTGGTCACCGGAGATGTATTTATCGGCTTTATCGCCATTTTCACCCAGATCATCAACCCGCTCAAGGCATTTTCCACAGCGGCCTATAATATTCAGAAAGGCAAGGCCAGCGCCGAACGGATCCAGACGATCCTCGATGCCAAAGAAACCATCATCGAAAAACCCGACGCCAAACCGATCAGCGCCTTCAACCACGTCATCTCTTTTGAGCAGGTCGGTTTCGCTTACCAGGACAAGGCGGTACTAAAAAATATCAATTTAAAGATAGGAAAGGGCAAAATGGTCGCCCTGGTAGGCGCCTCGGGTGCGGGTAAGTCCACCCTGGCTGACCTTGTTCCTCGTTTTCATGATGTCAGCGAAGGCGCGCTCGTCATTGACGGGGTCAATATCAGGGATTACCGCCTCAGCGACCTGCGTAACCTGATGGGCATCGTCACCCAGGAGCCCATGCTTTTCAATGATACCATTTTTGCCAATATCGCCTTAGGCACCGAAGGAGTGACGGAGCAACAGGTTGTTGCCGCCGCCAAGGTGGCCAACGCGCATGAATTCATCCTGCAAACCGAAAACGGTTATTACACCAATGTCGGCGACCGCGGCGGCAAGCTCAGTGGCGGCGAGCGGCAGCGCATCACCATCGCACGCGCCGTGCTGAAAAATCCGCCCATTCTGATCCTGGACGAAGCGACCTCCTCCCTGGATACTGAAAGCGAACGCATGGTGCAGGATGCCATCGGCAACCTCATGCAAAACCGCACCAGCATCGTGATCGCGCACCGGCTTTCCACGATCCGCCATGCCGATGAGATCATCGTGTTGAGACAGGGAGAGATCGTAGAGCGTGGCCGCCATCAGGAACTGATCGCCCAAAACGGCTATTACAAACGCCTGGTGGACATGCAACAATTCGCCGAAGTAGGGGAAAATGTATGAGCCGGACATCGTCCGGCCACTGCCAAAAAGAATTTGCGATCCCCGGCGGCTGAACTAAATTTGCGATAGACAAACAGTAAAGGCCACAGCACCGCTGGAAAGACTTGCGACGATACCATTTGCGTCCGATGCATGTCAGCCAGCATCCTCAGATGATCAAGTGTGTTGGCAATGTAACCCTTCCCATCCGTGCCAGCCCGGAACACGCGTGCGTGCTGGCACCAAGGAAAGTCCGGTGCAGTCCTCCGTTATCTGATGACCGAGGGCGCCTGACCGTCCTGTTTTATTTTAAAAGAGCCGCTATTGTTAAACCATTATTTTTAAACGCATGAGGAAACATCAGCATGGACGCCGGTGATTCCATCCGTGATCTCCGGAATCGCCTGCGAAAGCCTACGCCGGATCATTATCTAATTTTTAAAAAGACATCAAAAGAGATTTTGAAATGATCGATCAAATCAAACGCCAGTTAGAGGAATTAAAATCTTCTCCGGACATCAAACCCGCCGATTACCTAAAGGGCGAAGCATTATATCGCGACGGGAATTGCCAGATCCTTTCCCAGGCGATGCAGGCCTGGGACGTGTTGATCACAGATGAGGACGAGGAAGAAACAGAAGTAAAGATCAGAACGGGAGAAGATCAACGGTTCTTCCTGGATGGGGGAAAGACCGAAGGATGGGAAAGTAAGGCCATAGCCGCCCTGATGCAGATCAAAGAAGACCTGGAAAATACGGAACCCCGCATACAAACGGAAGGCAAGGTCTATACCCGGGAAGGAATGGTGAAACGTGTGCTGGCGGAACGACGGGAGAAAGCGGCTAAAGCCGTCTACAAAATAAAATTTGCCGATAACATCTACGGCGAACACATACTGACCAATGAAAAAGGCAATCGGTATATGGTGACCTTGCGGGATTTTAAAAACGAAACGGGGTATATCGATAATCCGGATCTGAAAACAAATAAATTAGGGACTACCAAGCACATTATGTATGTCTTTGAGGCACTGAAATCAAAACCACGGACCTACAACCGACTGAGTAAGACCTATCCTTTTGTGGAGATCTACCTCGACCCCCTGAATGAATACCGCATCACGTGGCATTATCCGCACAAGTTGCCGCCCAAAACTGCCGCGCTGATCAAAAAGCATTTCGGTGATAAAAACTTTATCGAACCGGAAAACGTAAAAGATTTTTTGCTTTTCATACGCGACGCCACGACCATTTCCCGGATAAAGATCCGCACCGAGGTGGAAGAAATGGTGCAAAAGGCCTGGGAACAGGAGATGCTGGAAACAGTGGCAAAAGACGAGCCTTTGGACTTCTCGCTGTTAAAAGCGCCTCTGTTTCCTTACCAGCAGGAAGGAGTTCGTTTTGCGGCTTTCCGGGACGGGGCCATCATTGCCGATGAGATGGGCCTGGGGAAAACCATCCAGGCGATCGCCACTGCCGTAATGAAAAAGAAGCTTTTTGATTTCGAAAAATGCCTGATCATCTGCCCCGCCTCACTGAAAGAGCAATGGAAAAAGGAAATCGAGAAATTTTGTTTCGAAGAGGCGGTGATCGTGGAAGGGATTCCCGAACAACGCAGGGAGATCTACCGCGACAGTACCGCGTATTTTATCATCGCCAATTATGAAACAGTCCTCCGCGATGTCACAGAGATGAACCGCATGCAGCCGGGGTTCATCATCCTGGATGAAGCACAACGGATCAAGAATTTTTCCACCATCACCGCCCAGAACATCAAAAAGCTGGAGAAAAAACATGCGCTGGTCATCACCGGCACGCCGATAGAGAATAAGATCACGGATCTTTATTCCGTGACACAGTTCGTGGATCCCCGTTTCCTGGCGCCGCTGTGGGAATTCTCTTACCAGCATTGCTATTTTGACGAATCCAAAAAGGATAAGATTACGGGATACTACAACCTGCAGCAACTGAAAGAACGCCTGAAACCCATTCTTATACGCCGGGAAAAACGAAAGGTCATCAAAGAGCTTCCACAGATAACGGAGCTGACCGTACCGGTGAACATGCATTCGGCCCAGGCGGATTATCATGATTCCTTTGCACTGGGTGTGGCCAAGATCCTGCGGAAAAAATACCTTTCTCCTTTTGATCTGCAAAGACTCATGTTACTGCTGAACAACATGCGGATGGTCTGCAATTCCTCTTACCTGATCGACAAGGAAACCTACCATTCCCCCAAACTGGACGAACTCAAATACATCCTGACGGAGAAGCTGGACGTACATCACAAAGACAGCAAGATCATCATCTTTTCCGAATGGGTCACCATGCTAAACCTCATCGGGAAGATGCTCCGGGAGAACCACATAGGCTATGCCCAGCTCAGCGGAAAAGTAGCCGTAAAAAACCGGGGCAAACTGGTGCAGAAATTCGAAACCGATCCAAACTGCAAGGTCTTCCTGTCGAGCGAGGCGGGCGGCAGCGGGCTGAACCTGCAGGTGGCCGATACCGTGATCAATTTCGAGCTTCCCTGGAATCCTGCAAAAAAGAACCAGCGCATCGGTCGCATAGACCGGCTGGGACAACGGGCAAAGCAGCTCACGGTGATCAACCTGATCACCCGGAATTCCTTCGAAACGAAGATCGCCTCGGGGTTGACCTTAAAACAAAACCTGTTCGACGGCATTCTCAGCACCGATAAAGGGCCCGATGTAGTGGACTTTTCGGCTTCAGGCAAGGCGCAGTTCCTGCGGGAACTCGAAGCCCTCATGGAAGAAATGCTCCACGCTAAAATAGCAGATGAGGAACTGGACACCACCCTTTCCACTATGCAGGAAGCGGATCTGGAAGAGGTGATCAGCGAAGAGGACAACGAAGAGAACCTGGCTGGGGCGACGGAGGAAATGCCCGTTTCCGCCGGTGTAGCCTCCCAAAAGCAAGAGGGTTCCGGGACCGAAGCCATGGAAACGATACTGAATCATGGCATGGAATTCCTTTCCGGGTTATTAAAGATGACCACCGGCAAGGAGGTCGGTCTCGAAAACAAGAAAGTGGAGATCGATAAGGAGACCGGGGAGATCGTGATGCGTTTCAAGCTTCCGGGATTATAAGGACGCCCGTTCAGGATGCCGGCGGGCCGGTTCATCATGACACAGGTGACACGCCGATAGCGGCAGGAGGGAATACTGCCGATTGCTCCCTTCGCGGACGTTCAGGGAAACCTTCTTCCTGCCGGATCGGCCGGTTGGCAGCGGCCTGCATTGCCTCTGATAACCCCGGTGGCTGTTCCCCTTAAGCTTCCGGTATTGGCCCGGTTGCGGAAACCCCAGGCGCGGAAGATTGGCAGTAAGATGCCTCCGGATTTGCCCGTCCGGGAAATAACACCTATTTTAGTAAGTGAAAAGTGTTCTTCACCCTTTCTAAAATAGCATGATTTATGAAAACAATCGGCATTATCCTGATCATCATCGGCATTGTGATGATCATACTAAAAGGCATCAATTTCCAAACCGAGAAAAAGGTCGCCGAAGTAGGCCCCATCGAGATCAATAAAACAGAGAACAACCACATCGGCTGGCCGACATACGCCGGGGGTGCCATCGGCATCATTGGCATCATCCTGGTGGTAGCGGGCGCAAAAACATCAAAGAAATAATCTCATCCGCCGGGGCGGCGATCGCTCCGTCATGAATGTCCGGCAGGTTTGCGTGCAGGGACAAAAAAGCCCGCATCCTCTGATAGGAGCGGGCTATAGTGGTTTGGAGAAACAGCGTCTATTCAGACACCACTTCAAAGGTCATTTCCAATTCCTGTTTATTGCCAAATTTGATCCTGGCCTTATAGGACCCCAGTTCTTTCACTTCTTCCAGCACCTCAATGTGGCGGCGGTCGATTTCATAACCCTTCTGGGCTTTGATGGCCTGGGCAAGCTGCAGGGAAGTAACGCTTCCAAAGATCTTACCCGTGGTACCTGTTTTGGCACCTATTTTTACCGGGGATTCGAGCAATACCTCGGTTACTTTGGCAATTTCGCTCAGCAGCTGTTCGTTCTTGCGATTTTGCACCTTCTGACGCTCTTCCAGTTGTTTCAGGTTGGAAGGACTGGCTTCAACAGCCATCTTCCGGGGGATCAGGAAGTTACGGGCATACCCGTTTTTCACCTTCACCAGCTCATTGCGACCACCCAGATTGTCGATATCTTGTATGAGAATGACTTGCATAGTTCTATTACTTTAAAAGGTCGGTAACATAAGGAAGTAAAGCCATCTGACGGGCTTTTTTGATGGCCTGGGACACTTTGCGCTGGAATTTCAGGGAATTTCCGGTAATGCGGCGGGGCAATAACTTACCCTGTTCATTCAGGAATTTCTTCAAAAATTCAGCATCCTTATAATCCACATATTTGATCCCCATCTTCTTGAAACGACAATACTTTTTCTGACGTTTCTCGATGTGGGTGGTTGTCAGGTATTTTATTTCTT
>DASULB010000337.1:0-16114 GCA_036278455.1 Chitinophagaceae bacterium
AAAAGGAAAGCAGAAACCATCTTTAACACGCTTAAACAAGGCTGAAAGAAACGTGGTGGCCCCCTGGATCCATCATTGTGACGCATTTACGCTGTTTTCATGGAAAGGGCAGGCGTGGGCGTTGCCGGCCTCCGTGGCAGCAGACCTGGAGTCCCTGACCGGGAAATTAAGGATCGTTTCGGCCGGGCTCAAGGTGGGGAAGATCATCCGTGAGGAGCTGATCCCTTCCCATGAACTGGCCATGAGTGTCCATGCCGCTGCATCCATTCCGCGCGTGGAATTGCCGGCAGCGGCGGCGGTGGCTTATCTCCGCAAGGAAAGCCCGGAGATACCGGTCAAAGAGAAGGGGTGGTTGTTAGCGACCTACCGGAACCATCCACTGGGGTGGCTGAAAGGGGTAGGGGGCCGCTTTAACAATTATTACCCTACGAACTGGCGCATTCGCGGGCGGGGAGACCCCGTTAATTCACCGGAAGAATGATCCGGATGACGGTGCCCGTGTTGTCGCCCACCAGGTCAATGACATCTACCGAGGCTTTCCCCTTGGACAATTCCCTGAGCAGGGTGATGCGGGATTCGGTCACTTTCATGCCCATGGACCGGTGCATATTCAGGGGATGACTTGTTTTCAGCGCGTTGGCCTTTTCACGGCCCACCCCGTTATCGAATATCTCGCAGACGATGTTGTCATGCCTGAGCTTCAGGCTGATGTTCAACCGCCTTTCCCCCGATGCCTTGTTCCCCAGCCCGTGGTGGATAGCGTTCTCTACATAAGGCTGCAGCAGCAATGGCGGTATATGATAATCATCGCTTAAGAGTTCGGGGTCGATATCGAATTTGTATTTAAAGGTATGGTCATAGCGTACGGCTTCCAGGTGCACATAAAGTTTCAGGGCCTCTATGTCCTTTTCTATCCTGACCTGATGGTGCGAGGAATTCTCCAGTACCAGCCGCATCAGGCGGGAGAATTTTAAAATGAAATCCAGTGCCTCTTCCTTGAGGTCGCGGATGACAAAAGAGGAAAGGATGTTCATGCAATTAAACAGGAAGTGCGGGTTGATCTGCGTGCGCAACGCCTTTAATTCGCTTTCAAGCGCGGAACGCTTGTATTCCTCCAGTCTTTTTTGCAACTTCTCTTCCTGCAGTTCATCGTCACGGCGGTATATTTCCGCCAGGCGCTCTTTGATCTGGGATTCCAGCTGCTCCTGGTATTTCGTCATGGAAGCCTGCAGCTCGTTTTGTAATTGTTTATTGGTCTGGAGTTCGTTGATCCAGTATTTTTCCAGTACCGCCACTTTGTTTTTCTCCATTCGTGCTTTATATACGATGGCGTAGGCGTAGGTAAACTGTTCGATCAACACACAAAGAATGAGCATCACGGCGGGGTCGATGAACACCGGGGACGTGTCCCATTGTATGTGGAACAGGTGCACATACACGTTGTACAACGCGGAAAGGATCAGGGCGGAAACGCCTGCTACAAAAAACCTTTCAAGATAGGACCAAAAACGTGTAACCGCCAGGGTGCCCAGAATGGCGAGCACCAGGATCAGCAGGAACTCGACTTTATTGAAAACAGGCAGGACAGGGGAATTCGGAAGGATAAATAACAGTGCCGATCCGACGCACCAGATGCCGAGGTTGATCCGTACAACCGTCATGATAAAACGGTCGAGCCGGGGATATCTTTTGGAAGCATCCAGGAAACCGGAAGCAAAGAAAAAATAAAATATGAACACCAGGTTCAGGAGATTGCCCTTAAAAAAAACGTTGAGCGGGCGATAATCAAAGACCAGAAAAGAGAATTCCGGAAAGGCGGTGAACTGGAAAATAAAATAAACGGAAAGCAAGAGCGTATATATTCCGTAGTACAAAGCCGTTCTGTCCTTTTGGAAAATATACCGCAGAAAGACATAGAAAAATATGCTCAGCAAGGCTCCCAGAAAGATGAATCTGAGGAAGACAGGATATAGCGCAGCGTAATGGATGGTCATTCAGTTTTTCAGTAGGACAATCTTATAGAGCGTCTAATCGAGGTATTTATTTCCTTCCATTTTTCCCAGTACCCTGGAAAGATCCTCAGGTGTATCGATGGCGACGCTTTCGGTGGTTGTTTCGGCGAGTTGGATGGCATAGTCATACTCCAGCCACCTGAGTTGTTCCAGGTCCTCTGCCAGCTCTAATTTACCCTGGGGCAATTTGATGATTTCCTGTAACACGTCACTTCTGTAACCGTAGATCCCGATGTGCTTAAAGTAATGGAAGCCCTGATGCCAATGTTCTTTTTCCGTATCACGCCTGTAGGGAATAGGGCTTCTGGAAAAATAGAGGGCGCGCATGCGGTTATCCAAAACCACCTTGGGTATATTGGGATTGTCCAGGGTGACAAGGTCGTCGATCTTTTTGATAAGGGTGGCGATCTGGGTGCCTTCCTGGTCAAAACAATTCAGGACCTGTCGCAGGTGTTCGGGCGATATGAAAGGGACGTCGCCCTGCACATTGAGCACGACATCGGGGGATGCGGTCAGAGTGGAAACCACCTCGGCGCACCGTTCGGTGCCGCTGCGATGGGACGCCGCGGTCATGACAACATTTCCTCCAAAGGACCGCACATGCGTGGCTATACGCTCATCATCCGTCGCCACGATCACATCGGCGAGAGAGGTGACGGACTTCGCCGCTTCATATACCCGCTGGATCATGGTTTTGGAACCTATCTTGACAAGGGGTTTTCCGGGAAAGCGGGTAGAACTATAACGGGCAGGTATAATGGCAACGGCTTGCATGTGGCAAAAATTTGATGTGAAAATACATCATTTTTGGGATATAGGGAATGTTACCCGGGAGAAGAAGCTACCGGTAAGGGGATCATTCCCGGCGTGTTTGTAAAAAATGTTCAAACGCCTCCAGGGAGAAACTGCTGAGGTTGTGCGGGGCCGTTAGGCCGCCTTTTTGCGCGGAGAGTACGCCGTAACGAAGATTTTTTATGCCTTCGATCGAATGCGCGTCAGGGTCGATGGACAACAATACGCCCCGCTCAAGGGCGTAAGGGATCCATGACCAGTCAAGGTCCAGCCGCCTGGGATGCGCATTGATCTCGATCACCACATGGTGCTGATAACAGGCGTCTATGATTTTTTGATGATCCAGGGGATACCCCGGCCTGGTGAGCAACAGCCTTCCCGTAGGATGGCCTAAAATAGTGGTGAAAGGGTTTTCAATGGCGCGTAACAGACGCTGCATGGCTTTCTCCTGATCCATCTTGAGGTTGCTGTGTACCGATGCGATGACCAGCTCAAAAGTATTGAGCACCTCGTCGGGGTAATCCAGGGAGCCATCGGAGAGAATATCGGATTCGATGCTTTTGAAGATGCGAAAGGGAGAAAGCTTTTTGTTGAGTTCGTCGATTTGGGCGTGTTGGGCGGCGATCTGTTCCACCCGTAACCCTCCCGCATAAGCGGCAGACCTGGAATGGTCACTGATCACCAGGTAGGCGTACCCCATGTCACGTGCCGCCGCCGCCATTTCCTCCAGCGTATCCCGTCCGTCGCTCCAGGTACTGTGCGCATGAATGACGCCGCTGATATCGGCGGGCTGAATGAGTCTGACGGGTCCCGTCATCATTAAGGCTTTCAGTTTCGCATCAGGGGGCAGGATTTCCCGGTGACATGCTTCGATAAAGGGGATCCCCGCCGCGGTGAAAATGTCTTCCTCGCTGTCAGCGCGTTGGTTACGGATACCGGGATACCGCTCGAGAAATTCATGAACGAAGCTTTCACTTCCCGTCGTCTGAAAAAACTCCCATGAAAAATCCTCCGGGGCGCAACAGAAAATTTCCGTCCGGATCCCGCTGTTGTCTTTCAGCGTCACGGTTGTTTCCTGCACAGAGATTACTTCGGTGTCCGGTGGAAGGTGCGCCGCGACCAGTTCAACGGGACGGTCGATGAGCAGGCTTACCGCCTGCAGCGTATTGCACCTTCTTCTCACATCACCGGTTAAGGATATCCTCGCTTCAGGGTCCAGGGCTGTTTTCCAGTAGCCGGCGATGGAGGCGGCATGATCTTCCAGTGCCTGATAGAGGAAGAAGCCTTTAGAGGCCATCAGAAACTCAATGGACCGCCGTACGTTTTCCTGGGTTTTTGCACCGAACCCTTTGTAAAGCATCAGGCGGTTTTCATTGCAGGCGTAAAGCAGTTCGCCGATGTTCTCCACGCCCAGTTCTTTCCAGATAACGGCGATCTTTTTGGCGCCCAGGCCTTTGATGTCCAGCATCTCCAGCACCCCGGGAGGCGTTTGCTCCAGGTACTGCGCTAGCAGGGGAAAATGCCCGGTGTGCAATAAATCCAGGATCTTCCTGCCGATGGCTTCCCCGACGCCCCTGATGCGGAAGATGTCGGTCTCCGCCATGCCGGTGAGGGGAAGGCTTAGTTTTTCAATCTGGAACGCGGCGTTGGCATAAGAACGTGCCTTATAGGAATTTTCACCGTGAAGATCCATCACTTTTGATAAAAGGGAAAATTGAGCGGCAACCGTTTTATTATCCATTATCCAAACCTACTAATAGTTTTTAAAATGCTGACACGAAAACAGCGGCAGATGACATGACAGGAGCCGAATGCAGCAGGACAGGGATGAGACCTGTATGTTCCTCGCAGGGTAAGGCGTAAAAAAAAGCCCCGGATTTACCGGGACTTTATAACCATTTTTAACAAGAAAGCTCGACTTAAGAAGCTGAGGGAACTCCAGTACTGGGGGTTTCCACAGGAGCATCGGAAGCCTTTTTACTTCCTCTCTTCCGGGAAGCCCTTTTTTTGGGGGCTGCCTTCTTTTTAGCTGCTGCTTTTTTCTTAGGGGCTGCTTTCTTTTTAGCTGCTGCCTTTTTCTTGGGAGCCGCTTTCTTCTTAGCTGCCTTCTTTTTAGCTGCTGCTTTTTTCTTAGGAGCTGCTTTCTTTTTAGCTGCTGCCTTTTTCTTGGGAGCTGCTTTCTTTTTAGCTGCCGCTTTTTTCTTAGGGGCTGCTTTCTTTTTTGCTGCTCTCTTTGCAGGCTTTTTGGCGGCAGACTTCTTAGCTACCGCTTTTTTTTTGGCCGCTTTCTTTTTAGGAGCGGCTTTTTTCTTTGTTGTTGCCATTGTTTTTTGAATTTGGGTTAGTAAATAAAAATACAAGAAAAAACTTTATGGCAAACACTTGTCAGGCTTCCGCCTGAACAGTGGTGTCAAAGGCTTCAACGGAAACAAATGTTTTATCTTTCTTTCCTTTTTTGAATTCCACTACACCATCACTTAGGGCGAATAAAGTAAAATCTTTACCCACGCCTACATTCTTTCCGGGATGATACACCGTACCTCTCTGCCGGACAATAATATTCCCGGCTGTCGCTGACTGGCCGCCAAATATCTTCACACCGAGTCGCTTACTCTGGGAATCGCGGCCGTTCTTTACACTCCCTTCACCTTTTTTATGAGCCATTATTAATGCTTTAGCTGATACAAATATAAATAATAATTAATTAATCAAAATTCTTTATGCGATTTCCTGAATGCGAAGCTTCGTGAAGTGCTGGCGGAAACCTTTCTTCTTCCGGAATCCCTTCCGGCGTTTCATCTTAAAGGCGATCACTTTGTCGCCTTGCACGTGGCCGAGTATCTCGGCTTTAACAGTGGCGTTCACCTGGTCGCCTACACTGAGTTTGTTATCATCCCCGTTAACGAGTAATACATTGGGGAACTCAACTTTATCACCAATGTTTCCACCGATCTGATGAACAAAGATTTCCTGGTCTTTTGTCACTTTGAATTGCTGACCTGCAATGTTTACGACTGCGAACATAATATTACTAATATAATTTGCGGCAAAATTAGGCTTACTTTTTCAAATGGCAAATTTTTTAACAAAATAATCCGTTCGGGCTGAAGGCAATTTTCGTAATTTTGTTGTTTTGGTGAGGGAATAAATGAAATACAAATGACTCATGAACGATTCATACATCCCTGTTTTCCTGATCCGGTAACCTTGAGTATACACAATACCTAAGTTATTTCCATGAACGTCAAGTCTTTCCTGGCAAAGCCCTTTGCTTTATATATCTATAATAAAATCCAAAAAGATTCACGCCAGGCGTTGGCTACCCAGGAAGCTATTTTACAGAACCTGATTAAAAACGGCCGGAAGACGGTCTTTGGACGCGGCCATAAACTGGATGATGTTAATACTTATGATGAATACAAAGCCGCGGTTCCTATCCGCGACTATGAGCAGTTCCGGCCGTACCTCACCAAGATAAAACAGGGTAAACACAACATCTTATGGAAGGGACAGCCACTCTACCTGGCAAAGACCTCGGGAACGACCAGCGGGGTAAAATATATACCCATCTCCAAGGATTCCATTAATAACCATATTGATACGGCCCGCAACGCGCTGCTTTGCTATATCGCTGAGACGGGTAATCATAAGTTCACCTCCGGCAAGATGATCTTTTTGTCAGGTTCACCCACCCTGGAAAGGGTGGGGGGTATCCCCACCGGCAGGCTGAGTGGCATTGTCAATCACCATATCCCCCGGTACCTGCGCACCAACCAACTGCCATCGTTTGAGACCAATTGCATGGAGCAATGGGAAAACAAGCTGGAAAAAATAGTGGATGAGACGTTGGGGCAGGATATGACGCTCATCAGCGGCATCCCTCCCTGGGTGCAAATGTATTTTGACAGGCTGCAGGCCCGCAGCGGAAAAAATATCGGAGAATTATTTCCCAATTTTTCCGTTTTGGTACACGGAGGGGTTAACTTTGAGCCGTACAAGGCTAAATTGTTTGATTCCATTGGCAGGAAAGTGGATGCCATTGAGACTTTTCCCGCCTCCGAAGGCTTTTTTGCTTTTCAGGATTCCCAAAAAGCGGAAGGCCTGCTGCTGAATACCAATTCAGGGATCTTCTTTGAATTCGTAGAGGCGGAAGCGATTCTTGACAAAGATCCGGCGCGGATTTCGCTGGCTGATGTGCAATTGGGGGTAAATTATGCGCTTGTCATCAATAGCAACGCGGGCCTGTGGGGCTATAACCTGGGCGATACGGTGAAATTCGTTTCCTTAAACCCGTATCGCATCGTGGTGACCGGCAGGGTCAGTCATTTTATATCGGCTTTTGGAGAACATGTCATCGCCGAAGAAGTGGAGCAGAGCCTGATGAAAGTGGCGGAGGAAGACAAGGTGCGTATCGTGGAATTTACCGTGGCGCCGCAGGTCATCACCGCCAATGGGGAAAAGCCGTACCACGAGTGGCTTATTGAGTTTGAGCACAAGCCCGATGATCTGCAGCGGTTTGCCCGGCGGATAGATGAAAATCTTCGCAAAAGGAACATCTATTATGAAGATCTTTTATCGGGGAACATCCTTCAGGGGCTGAAGATTCATCCGGTAAGGAGAAACGGTTTCATTGATTACATGAAATCCATTGGCAAGCTGGGCGGACAAAATAAGGTACCGCGGCTGAGCAACGACAGGAAGATCGCCGATGCGCTGCTGCCCTATCTGGAAAATTAAAAACCGAGTATACCTTTTGAAGTTTATGGATAAGAAGATGGATAAGAAGCCGGATAAGAAGAACATCGTCCTATTGGGATCGACGGGGTCTATCGGCAGGCAGGCACTGGAAGTGATCAGATCGCTTCCCGACAGGTTCCGTGTGAAGACCCTTACGGGCTGGCATAACAGTGCCCTGTTGGTGGAGCAGGCCAGGGAATTCCAGCCGAAAACGGTCGTGATCGGCGATAAGAAACGATACCAGGAAATAAAGGACGCCCTGAAGGACCTGCCGGTGGAAGTATTGGCCGGGGAGGAGGCGCTCTCAGAGGTGGCGTCGCGGGAGGGTACCGATTTGGTCCTGGCCGCCATCGTTGGCTTTGCCGGCCTGAAATCCGTGCTGGCGGCCCTGGAGCAGGGTATCCCCGTGGCCCTTGCCAATAAGGAAACCCTGGTGGTCGCCGGTGATCTGGTCATGGAGACCGCCCGTCGCAGGCAGGTGCCCATCATCCCGGTAGACTCCGAACATTCTGCCATTTTTCAATGCCTGCAGGGTGAGGCCGATGGCGTCGAGAAAATTATCCTTACGGCCTCGGGAGGCCCTTTTATCGGCAAGAAAACAAATTTTCTGGTCAATGTAAAACGGGACCACGCGCTGCAGCACCCCAATTGGAAGATGGGAGAAAAGATCAGCATTGATTCTGCCACGCTCATGAACAAAGGGCTGGAAATGATCGAGGCGAGGTGGTTGTTCGACCTGACCCCCGACCAGATAGAGGTGGTCATTCACCCTCAATCTGTCATCCATTCCGTCGTGCAATTTGTGGACGGTTCCCTGAAGGCCCAGATGGGGTTGCCCGATATGAGAGTGCCGATTCAATACGCGCTCACCTACCCGCGCCGCATCGCCAATACTTTCCCCAGATTTTCTTTTAAGGATTATCCCAAACTTACTTTTGACCGGCCCGATTTGAAAACTTTTCGTAACCTTGCCCTCGCGATGGATGCGCTGCATAAGGGTGGCAGTGTCCCCTGCGTGCTGAATGCCGCCAATGAGGAAACGGTGTATGCCTTTCTGCGGAACAAGATCGGTTTCCTGGATATGACCGAGATCATCGAGGAGGTGCTGAACGTCATCCCGGTAGTTGAAAAGCCGACGCTGGCCGATTACCAGCAGAGTGACCGGTCCGCGCGCGAACTGGCCCAGGGCATGATCAGGAAAAAGAGCGATTGACGACACCGATGATGATTACGGGAAAAATACCAACCTTTTTTTATGACAACCGTTCAAGCTGTGCGCTGAATGCGTTCCCTTAACTTTGCAGTTCTATGTCTCTGACCGTCATATTAATTAAAGCAGCGCAGCTCATTTTATCACTGTCTATCCTGGTGATTCTGCATGAATTCGGGCATTTTATTACCGCTAAAATATTTAAATGCAGGGTAGAGAAGTTCTATTTGTTCTTCGATCCCTGGTTCTCGCTTTTTAAAAAGAAGGTGGGAGAGACCGAATATGGCGTGGGCTGGCTGCCGTTGGGTGGTTATGTGAAGATCTCCGGCATGATCGATGAGAGCATGGACAAGGAGCAGATGAAACAGCCGCCGCAGCCTTTTGAATTCCGGTCCAAGCCGGCCTGGCAACGGCTGATCGTGATGGTGGCCGGCGTCACGATGAACATGCTGCTCGCTTTCTTCATTTTTGCCATGATCCTGTGGGTATGGGGGGAGCAAAGCATCCCGATGAGCAGCCTCAAATACGGTGTATCCTGCCAGGATTCCCTGGCCTACCAGTTGGGATTCCAGGATGGGGACCACATTTTAGCAGTGAACGGTGAGCCGGTACAATATTATGAAGACCTGGCCAGAAAGATGATGTATGCCAAGGAGGTGACCGTAGAGCGCCGTGATTCTACCTTCCAGCTGACCATGCCGGAAAACCTGGTTTCCCGGCTGATTGACAGCAAACGGAAAGGGGGGCTGTTCTTCCCGGCATATCCGGCCCTTGTCGACAGCATTCCGGTCACCTCCCAGGCCCTGGCGGCGGGATTGCGCAGGGGTGACCGGATCGTCGCCATTGCGGGGCACTCCACGCCTTACTTTAATCAGGTTAAAAAGTACCTCGAACCGTACAATGACAGCAACATCGCCGTGTCCGTCCTGCGTCAGGGGGCACCGCTTACCCTGAACATGCATGTCTCCGATTCGGGGACGCTGGGCTTTTACGGGGTGGGTGATTATGACAGGCTGCAGCAATTGGGGGTACTGGACCTGCAGATCCATAAATATGGATTTCTGGAGGCCTTTCCGGCGGGCGTCCGTATGGGCGTCGATAAGCTGAGCCAATATGTACGCTCCATGAAGCTCCTTTTCAAGCCTTCCACCGGCGCCTATAAGGGGCTGGGTGGTTTTGGCACCATCGGGAAGCTTTTTGCCCCCACCTGGGACTGGCAGGTGTTCTGGTTCTGGACGGCCTTTCTTTCCGTGATGCTCGCCTTTATGAATATTTTGCCCATTCCGGCGCTGGACGGCGGTCATGTGCTTTTCCTGCTCTTCGAGATCATCACGGGCCGTAAACCAAGCGATAAATTTCTTGAATACGCCCAGATCGCGGGGATGGTGGTGCTGTTCGGGTTGCTGTTGTTCGCCAATGGCATGGATGTCTGGCGGGGCATCCAGAGTTGGTTAGGGCACTAAAAGGCAAATACTTTCGGGTGTGATGGACGGAGGCGAAGGGTACGGAACCTGACGGTTACCGCACAGCATTGTCACTGTAAAGCGTTTCCGGTCAGGTTTTGCGGATCTTCCGCCTGTAATTCCTGAAGAGGCTCTGCCACTGGATCTTGATCACGCCCAGCACCCCTTCTTTGATGATCCCCTTGCTCATTTTGGATTCGCCGTGCTGGCGGTCCGTAAAAGTGATGGGCACTTCCACCACCTTAAAGCCCAGTTTCCAGGCGGTGAATTTCATCTCGATCTGGAAGGCATAGCCTACAAACTGTATCCGGTCGAAATTGATGGATTCCAGCACTTCGCGTTTATAACAGACAAAGCCGGCGGTGGAGTCCATCACGGGCATCCAGGTAAGGAACCTGACATACAGGGAGGCTCCGTAAGAAAGAATATTGCGGTCCCATGGCCAGTTTTCCGTTTTGCCGCCCCGGACATAACGGGAACCGATGGCCACGTCGGCGCCCCCGGACGTGCAGGTGGTATAAAGCTTTTCAAGGTCTTCCGGCTGGTGAGAAAAATCCGCGTCCATTTCAAATATGTAACCATATCCTCTTTCGAGGGCCCACTTGAACCCATGGATATAAGCGGTACCAAGCCCCAGTTTGCCGGATCTTTCTTCCAGGAACAATTCACCCGGATAGCGGGAAAGGCTGGCTTTGACGATGTCAGCCGTACCGTCGGGAGAAGCATCATCTATTACCAACAGGTGATAATTCGCCCCGAGTGAGAAAATACGCTCCACCATCCGGGCAATATTCTCCTTTTCATTGTAAGTAGGTATGATAATCAGCTTTTCCAAACAACAACAGGGCTTTTAAAAACGAGGGCCAAATTAGCACATGGACGATAATAAAACTCTTAGGGGTGTGGTATATTATGATTTTTTTAACATCAGCTCGTTGAATATTTCCGACAGCTTTTGTTTGGTATGTAAGGGAAAATCAGCTTTCATCATCCAGTCATAGTATTGGGGTTCGTCCCTGAGAACATCCCTGACGGCCTTCCCTTTGTATTTACCAAAATTAAAGAATTCCACCCCGTCTTTTCGAACCATCCGCCGGGCGAAATCCACAAAATCATCTTCCGTGGTAAACCTGGCCAGTTCTTCCACGTCGTTTTTCAATTCCAGGTAATGGTTTACCTGAGCTTCCAGGATCTCAAAGGTGGCCCTGGCATCGGCCTCCGCGGTGTGTGCGTCGTTTAATTCTTTTTTGCAATAGAATAAATAGGCGGCTTCCAAGGTGCGTTTTTCCATCAGATGAAAAATGCGTTGCACATCCACGAGTTTTCTTCCGTTTGTATCCAGGTTCTGTCCGATCCGGAGAAATTCCTCCACCAGCAGGGGAATGTCGAAACGGTTGGAATTATAACCTGCCAGATCGCAGTTGTCCAGGAACTGGCGCAGTTCATTGGCCACTTCCTTAAAGGTCGGGCTGTCCTTGACATCCTCGTCCAGGATGCCGTGCACGTCGGAGGATTCCTTTGGAATGGGAATCCCGGGATTGATGCGTTTCACCTTTGAAAAGCTGCTGCCGTCCGGCATTATTTTAATGATGGCGATCTCGATGATCTTATCGACGCCGATGTTGATCCCGGTCGTTTCAAGATCGATAAATGCCAAAGGTCGTTTGAGTTGTAATTTCTCCATGCTTACGGTTATATGATGCAAACTATCATGCAAATTTCTTTTAAAAAATAGGAAAAGCCTAACGGACGGTTAATTTTTTTGCCATAACCAGGTCATTTTAGCGATGCTGGTAGCCTCAAAGCTGCCGGAACTCATCATCAGCAGGTTGGCGTTACCGGTGGGCTGCTGGGCAAGAAACGAGGCTAAATCCTCCACGTTTTCCAACACCTGAAGATCTTTTCGATCAAATCCCTTACGGATGAGTGCCGGTGAAAGCGGGGGAAGGCGTTTGATCTCCAGTGCATGGTTGCTGTAAAACACCGCCGCGGTGTCCGCCTGGTCCATTGCATGGCGGTACTCTGACAGGAAAGCCGCGTTCAGGCTGCTATAAGTGTGCAGTTCGAGCACGGCAATCAGTGTTCTGTCAGGGAATTGCTCCCTGAGAGCGCCAATGCTTGCCCTCACCTTGGACGGCGCATGGGCGAAATCGCGAAAGATAGCGGCACCCTGTATATCAAATACCTTTTCAAGCCGCCTGGAAGCCCCTGTAAAGGAACCGATGGCCCCTAAAAATTCTTCCTCTCCCATGCCCAGCATCTGACAGACAAGTTTGGCCGCGCAGAGATTTTGCAGGTTGTGTGCACCGAATACCTGCAGGGAGACGGTATGCTGGTTGAACCGGACGGTGGTCCGTCCGTCTTTTATATGGTATTCCGGCATGCCATAAGCGATCAGCTGCAGGTGTTTACCGTGCTGCTGTACCAGGCTTACAAGGGCCGGATCATTTTCATTGTAGATGAGGATCCCTGCCGGCTCCATCTCCCGGATGAACCGGGCGAATTGTTCCAGGTAGTTATCCAGGGTGGGAAACACATTGATATGGTCCCATGCGATGCCGCTCAAAACGGCAATCCGGGGATGGTAAAATAAAAACTTGGGGATCTTCTGGAGGGCGGACGCCGGATATTCGTCTCCTTCGCAAACGATTAATGGGGCATCGCTTATCCTGACGGAATGCGCAAAACCGGGAAGCTGCGCCCCTACGAGGTAGTCAAAATCCTTTCCGCGTGTCCGCAGTACGTGCAGGATCATCGAAGTGATGGTCGTTTTGCCATGACTGCCGCCGATCACCACACGCGTTTTGTCCACGCTTTCCCGGAAAACATATTCAGGAAACGAAAACAGCGGGATTTGCAGGGACCGCGCCCGGATGATCTCGGGGTTGTCCTCACGGGCGTGCATGCCGAGAATGACGGCGTCCAGGTCGGGGGTGATCTGTTCAGGATCCCAGCCCTGGTGGATGGGCAACAGCCCGGCTTTTTCCAGGTTACTGCGTGCCGGTTCGTAGATTTCATCATCGCTACCGGTCACCCGGTAGCCTTTCTCGCTGAGGGCAATTGCCAACTGATGCATTACACTGCCACCCATGGCGATGAAATGAATTTTTTTCATGTAAATCCGGACCTTTCGGTCCAAAGATAGTATTTAGCTGCATATATCCGTTGTAATGCTTAAATTTGCAAAAAATACGGGGAGTTTCATGGATTTTAATAATTTTATGGCTTTCACGTCTTTTGTAAAAACCAATCATCATGAGCAAAACCATCAAATGGGGTGGGGTAGCGCTGTTAATGCTGCTGTTTGCAGCGGCTGTTTCTTCCTGTAGTTCGACCCGCAGGTTGGGCTGTCCGATGAAGATCACCCAAACGGCGGCACAGGCCTACTGGCCTGTGTGCTGAAGCCTCCCGATCAATGCCTGATAAGGCCATGCGCCGCTTCCTGGCATGATCCCCGTTGCCTTAGGTTTGTAATTTGCGAAAATAACCGCCATGCACCGTATAGTTGTAGCCATCACAGGAGCCAGTGGTTCCATCTATGCCAAGCTGTTGCTGGAAAAGCTGCAACTCTATGACGACCAGTGGGATGACATCGGTCTCGTGATGAGCGATAATGCCAAAACCGTATGGCGGACGGAGTTGGAAAACGCCTCTTACGAAGAATTGCCCTTTCACCAGTTTGGCTCCCGTGATTTTATGGCCCCTTTCGCCTCCGGTTCAGCACGCTATGACGTGATGATCATTTGTCCCTGCTCCATGGGCATGCTGGGGCGGATCGCCCACGGAATCTCCGATGACCTTATTTCGCGTGCCGCCGATGTGATCTTAAAGGAAAGACGCAAGCTGATTTGCGTGCTGCGTGATACACCTTATAACCTGATCCATATCCAGAACATGAAAACGGTCACCGAAGCCGGCGGCATTATCTGTCCGGCAACCCCTTCTTATTACAGCAAACCCCGGACGATGGAAGAACTGGCGGCCACCGTGGTGGACAGGGTGCTGGAACTGGGTGGGATCCAATTGCAGACCTTCCGGTGGGGGGAGGAGGCCGAAGAAGAGGAGCCGGGGTTGACCTGAGAGATCAAAAAAAGCATACCATCCTTTGAATGACAATATTCCGGATCCCCTGAGGCTGTAGTCAGGGAACCATCAACTTAACAATGACACATGAAGATAGCCATTATCAATGGCCCCAATCTGAATTTATTGGGGAAAAGGGAGCCCGGCATATACGGTAACACTTCTTTTGAGGATTTCTTCAGGGAGCTGCAGGCCATTTTTCCCGAAACGACGCTTACTTATTATCAGAGCAATGTGGAAGGCGAGCTGGTAAACATGCTGCATGAGACAGGTTTTGATCATGACGGCATCCTGCTCAATGCGGGCGGCTATACCCACACATCGGTGGCGCTGCGTGATGCCATTGCGGCCATTAACACCCCCGTGATAGAGATTCATATTTCCAACGTGCACGCCCGCGAAGAATTCCGGCATACTTCGCTGATAGCGCCGGCCTGTGTCGGCAGCATCTGCGGGCTGGGGCTCAGGGGATATCAGCTGGGGGTGACGTATTTTTCGGGAACCTGAACCCGCGTCGGCTGGCGAAGGACACCGGAATACCTCTGTTTGAGGACAAAAGGAGCACTTTCCGGATAATCATTCCGGGCAGGGACGCTCCGGAAACTGTGAAAAGAAGTAAAAACTTTTTTTGCGGAGGCATCAAAACTGAAATAGAGTGGTACTTTTGTCTCTTTAAATTATAAATATTTATTATTTAGAATATGAGTCCGACTTTGCGAAAGGATCAAAAAGATAAAAAACCTGAGGCGCCTGCTGCTGACAAAAAAGGAACTAAGAAAAGGAAGAAGAGAAAATCGACTTTCCGGGAATGGATAGATGCCGCTATTTTCGCCGTGATCGCTGCCACCCTCATCCGTACCTTTTTCTTTGAGGCCTATACCATCCCGACCCCGTCCATGGAGAAAACATTGCTGGTGCACGACTTTTTATTCGTCAACAAGCTGAGTTACGGCCCAAGGGTGCCGATGACACCGCTGGCTGTTCCTTTTACGCTGAGCACCGTACCCGTGCTGAACGTCCGTTCTTATTCCAACTGGCCGCATTTCGGGTATCACCGGCTTCCGGGGTTCGGACATATCAAACGGCGGGACGTGGTGGTGTTTAATTTTCCCGAGGGAGACACCGTGCTTAAAGAGCAGCCTGAACAGGATTATTACGCTTTGCTGCGTGCCTACGGCAGAAAATATATCCAGGATAACTATACGATCGTTACGCGTCCGGTGGACCGCAAGGAGAATTACATCAAACGCTGTGTCGGCATCCCGGGAGATACGCTGCAGGTAATTAACGGATACGTATATGTGAATGGGCACATAGAAATAATACCGCCGCATGCGGAGAAAAATTACCTGGTGCAAACGGACGGGAGCGTATTCAATCCTCGCCGGCTGGATGAATTGAACATCAATCCTGCACTGGGGGTGGATCCGACGACTTCCACCTACCAGTTTAATCTTTCCACGCAGGATTCCGCGGCGCTGAGTAAGTTCAGCATTGTCAAAAGCATCACCCGTTACGTCAGAACAGGCATAGATCCTACCGTATTTCCACAGGACTCAGCGCATTTCAAGTGGGATGCGGATCATTACGGACCCATTTATATTCCGAAGAAAGGTGCGACCGTTCACCTTGATATGGAGGACATCGCCCTGTACCGCAGGCTCATAGACGTCTATGAGCATAATACGCTTGTGGTGAAGGACAGCACGATATACATCAATGGGGCCCCCACGGATCATTACACCTTCAAAATGAATTATTACTGGATGATGGGTGATAACCGGGATAACTCGCTGGATTCCCGTTTCTGGGGCTTC
>DASULB010000338.1:0-5711 GCA_036278455.1 Chitinophagaceae bacterium
ACTGGGTATCATCATTGTTGGATTTGTGGTGTTGCGGATCATCCGGATGATCGTTTTGAACCGTTTTCGCAGTTTTGCGGCAAAGACCGAGAGTGACGTGGATGATTTTGTACTGCAGCTTATCAGCAAAAGCCTTCTTCCCTTGTGTTATGCCGGGTTGATTTATTTTGCTATTAAGACGCTGACCCTTGGTGAAAAATTCAGTGAAGTATTGCATGTAGCCATCGTGGTGGTATTTGTCTTTTTTATTGTCAGGTTCCTGGTGTCCGCCATTGAATACGGATTGACGATCTATCTCCGCCGCGAGGGGAAGGAAAAGTCCCATAACGCACTCCGTGGACTGATGATCATCGTCCGCCTCCTGCTTTTTACCTTCGGTCTGGTATTCCTGTTGGATAACCTGGGTTATAATGTAGCCACCGTTCTTACCGGTCTGGGGATCGGTGGTATCGCCATCGCCCTGGCTGCACAGACCATCCTGGGGGATGTTTTTGCCTATTTTGCCATCTTGTTTGACAAGCCCTTTGAAGTGGGGGAATTCCTGATCGTCGAAGGAGAGCTGGGTACCGTATCCCATATTGGCATCAAAACTACCCGCATGGAAAGCCTGTGGGGCGAGCAATTGGCCTATTCCAATAAAAAACTGACGGAAACCTGGATCCATAATTACTCGCGTATGGAAAAAAGGCGTGCGGTGTTTGGGTTCAATATCCCTTATGATACGCCTGTAGATATCATAGAGGCCATCCCCGGTGAGGTCAAGAAAATAATTCTCCAACAGGAAAATGTCAGCCTGGACCGTGTGCATTTTGTGGAATTCAGGGATTATTACCTGTATTTTGAAGGCGTTTATTATTCGTTAAGCCCTGATTATGGCATCTACAGGGATATTCAGCAGGCCATTAACCTGGCCATCATGCGCAAGTTTGAGCAGATGGGCGTTTCCTTTGCTTATCCCACCCGGACGGTCCTATTTCATGATCGTCATAAGGTATCCGATCATGTACCGAACAACCAGGAGCAGTTGCCGTCCTGACACGAAAGGAGAACCACAACGGAATTTCAGGTCAAATGACCATTGGCACCGGCGATGACGCCAGGCTGCAGGGCTGTTTAGCGGCTGACCCCGGAAAGTGATCAATGGACGACGCGGCCACAGATCAGGCGCGACCGGGCATCTTTTGCTGTGATCTCATTATTTTCTGTTATTTTTATCCTTCATCAGGAGGTAACTTATGTATTTACGCAGGTTGTTGTTCACCGCCATCCTGCTGTCGGTGGCCGGCGGGCTGACGGCACAGGTAATGATCCATTCGCACAATGATTATGATCATGCCCACCCGTTTTGGGGTGCTTTTAAGGAAAGAGCCAATTCCATTGAAGCCGATGTATTCCCGGTAAACGGGCGGTTGATGGTGGCCCATGCTAAAAAGCAGATCACCGCCTCTCGCACCCTCGACAGTATGTACCTTAGTCCGATCGTCCGGTGTTTTGGAAAACACCATAACAGGACAGTATCCGGCGATACGACCTATCGTTTCTATCTGATGATCGATATCAAGGAACACTGGGACCGTGTCTTGCCTTTATTGATACAGAAGCTGCAGGCGCATCCCGCATGTTTTGACCGGAAAGTCAACCCGATGGCCGTACAGGTGTTTATCAGCGGTGATCGTCCGGCGGATACCACCTTTCACCATTATCCTTCCGTGATCATGTTCGATGGGCTGCCTGGCAAGCGGTACAGGCCAGCAGACCGCAGGAAGATCGTCATGATCAGCACCGACTTTCATCTTTATTCGGACTGGGACGGAAAAGGGAAGCTTCCCCGGAAGGATGCTGAGAAGATTACACGCGTGATCACCGGTGCGCATCATTTGGGGCCAGGTAAAGGCAAACCCGTGCGTTTCTGGGGGGCGCCGGATACAAGGAATTGCTGGGAAACGCTGCTGAACCTGGGAGCGGACGTCCTCAACACGGACCAGGTGAAGGCCTGCAGAAACTTCCTGCTGACAAGGGGAAGTTGATCACCGACTAACATTTCTTGGTATTTCTTCAGGATTTTCACCGAACTTTGTGAAAGTACCTGTTTTGCGGGCAATGCGCTGTTTGCTTTTTGAACAGCAACAGAGAGGGATCCTTGAGAAACAATGACCGCCCGTTTTATCGAAAAATTTTTATCAATTCCGTTTCAATGATTATTGGATGAGCAATGCCGTTCTTACACTCGCAGCGATTAAAAACCTGAAACAGGTGGGCAGCATGGTTCCCAGCAGCAGTTTCCTGGTCAAAAAGATTATCAAGGATATTGATTTCGACAGAAGGATGAATATCCTTGAGCTGGGTGCCGGTACCGGCGTGATTACCAAGGAGGTATTAAACCGGATGTCGGATAACTCAGAGTTATTCTCCTATGAAAATAATGACACCTTCATCAATCTCCTGCAGAACATAAATGACGAGCGGCTAACCGTTAAAGGGGAGAATGTTTCCGCCCTCAGTACACTGGAGGATAGCTATTTTGACGTGGTGATCTCAAGCCTGCCACTGGCCAACATGGCTGGCGAGTTTAAAAAGAAAATCTACAAGGATATTAAGGATAAGCTGAAAAGAACGGGAATTTATATTCAATACCAATACCTGGCGTTGGATTACAGGAAAATAAGAAATTCCTTTGGTAAATGTAAGCTCGAGTTTTGCTTTTTGAATGTGCCCCCGGCCTTTATATACAAAGCGAAGATGTAAGAACCCCGTTGCATACACGACCCGTCACCGGAGCAAAGGCATTTTTACAAGAAAAGAAATGCTGAGCGATGCCCGAACGGGTGGATCACTGTTCAATGCCGGCCCCTTTTCAATCCCATGAATACTAACCGAATGCTCCTATGATAGAAAAGCTCAATGCGCTTGATACCCGGTTGTTTCTCTGGTTGAACGGGCACCATACTGCGTTTTTTGATCCCGTTATGTATTGGGTGAGCAGTAAGCTGTTTTGGGCGCCCTTTTATCTGTTTATTATTCTTTTGATCATCATTGGCTATAAAAAGCGGAGCTGGCTGATATTTGTGGGAGTAGGGCTTTTGATTACGCTCAGCGACCAGTTGTCTTCGGATTTGATCAAGAATACGGTCAGGAGGTTGCGGCCCTCCCACGCGCCTGCTTTGGAAGGCCTGGTCCATTTAAGCAAAGCCGGTGCCGGTGGGTTATACGGGTTTGTCTCAGGGCATGCCACCAATAGTTTCGCCCTGTTTGTTTTCCTGAGCCTGGTGTTGGATAGCCGGTTCAAATGGCTTAAGTATGTACTGGCCTGCTGGGCAGTTTTAATCTGTTACAGCAGGGTATATGTAGGCGTGCACTACCCGGGAGATTTATTGTGTGGCGCCTTGCTCGGTAGTCTGATGGGTTATTTTGTCGCGTTTCTCTATAAATGGGTCGCCCGGCCCGGAGTGCTCTGGGATGATAAGCAATGATCCGCACTGCAATGATGGGTGGTTTTATTCAAGGTTTATCTGATAAAGCGGTATCATGACAAAGAAAATAGTGATCATCGGTCCGGAGTCCACCGGTAAAAGCACCTTGACAGAACAACTTGCGCGCCATTACCAGACAGCCTGGGTGCCGGAGTACGCAAGGGCATATATAGACGGCCTGCCGGGGGAATACAGGGAGGCTGATCTCAGTAAAATTGCACGGGGTCAGTTAAACGACGAGGATCAGGCGAATGTGGTTGCAAAGCATCAGTTGCTTTTCCTGGATACGGATCTCTATGTAATCAAGGTATGGAGCGAACACAGTTACCAGGCCTGTCCTTTATGGATATTGCAGGAGATTGCCCAAAGAAAATACGATCTGTATCTGCTGACGTATATTGATGTTCCCTGGGTGAACGATCCGCAACGGGAGCATCCGCAGCCTGAGATGCGTCAATATTTCTATCATCTTTACCGGGATTTAGTCATTCATTCAGGAGTACCCTGGGCCGATATCAGGGGAGACCAAAGCACACGACTGCAAACAGCCACCCTTGCCATAAACAGGCACCTGGGCGTCTTTCCCCGGCATTCCACCGGCAGGCACTGATCATCAGTTTCCGGAGAGCAATCCTGGAGCGCAGCTTCCGGCGTTTTGTTTTTATCCTTACCCTTTTATCCTTTATCTTTATGGAAAAAGGATGGAACAGCCTATACGACTTTTTGACCTGCCCGAATACCAGTTGACGCATTACCCGAAAAGCGACATGCTGGCGGCAAAGGAATCAGGCCGGTGGAATCTCTATTCCACCGAAGCGGTCATTCAGCTCTGTACATCCATGGCCACCGGCTTATTGCGTATAGGGGTGGGCGCCGGTGATCTCAGTCCTGAAAGTCAGGATAAGATCGCCGTTATTTCGGTGAACCGCCCGGAATGGGTGATCACCGATCTGGCGTGTCAGCAAACAGGTGCGGTACTCACGCCTGTTTATCCCACCATCAACCCCCGGGAACTGGAATTTATCCTGACAGACGCCGCCGTGAAACTTGTTTTTGTCAGCGATCTGTCCTTGTACGAGAAAGTAACCGAATTAAGTGACCGGCTTCCTTTCCTGCAGGCTGTCTATACTTTTGACAAGGTGCCGGGGGCGAAGCATTGGCGTGAATTATGCGCGGATCCCACCTTGGAGGAGAAGATGAAGATCAACCAGATCAGAAGCGCTATCGGGCCTCACTGGCTGGCCACCATCATTTACACTTCCGGTACGACCGGCGTCCCCAAAGGTGTCATGCTAAGCCATCACAATATTATGAGCAATGTGCTGGCATGCTATCCCTATCTTCCCGTAAACAAAGACAGCAGGGCCTTGAGTTTTTTGCCGCTCAATCATGTATATGAACGCATGATCACCTACTTGTATTTTTACGCGGGCGTGTCGGTGTATTACGCCGAAAGCATGGACACGATCGGAGAAAACCTGCGGGAAGTAAAGCCGCATATTTTCACCACCGTGCCCCGGCTGCTGGAAAAAGTTTATGAACGTATTTTGAAAAAGGGCCTGGAACTGAAAGGACTTAAAAAAAAGCTTTTCTTCTGGTCCCTTGGATTGGGAAGCCGCTACCGGATCAATACCCCGATGGGAGGATGGTACGGGTTACAGCTGGCCGTCGCGCGCAGGCTTGTCTTTAACCAATGGCGCAAGGCTCTGGGCGGAAATGTGGCGGCCATCGTCACTGGCTCCGCTGCCTGCCAGGTAAAGCTGCTCCGGATCTTCACCGCAGCGGGTGTTCATGTCCTGGAAGGGTACGGGCTGACGGAAACCTCCCCGGTCATCAGCGTGAACCGCCTGGAAATCAAAGACCGGATGTTCGGGACGGTAGGCCCCGTCATCCAGGGAGTAGAAGTAAAGATCTCCGCTGACGGTGAGATCCTGTGCAAGGGACCAAACGTGATGATGGGCTATTACAAGCGTCCCGATCTTACAGCGGAAGCCCTCCGGGACGGCTGGTTTCACACAGGTGACATCGGGGAGTTGGCGGGCGGAAGGTTTTTAAAGATTACCGACCGGAAAAAGGAACTCTTCAAAACATCGGGCGGCAAATACGTGGCCCCGCAGCCGATTGAGAATAAGATGAAGGAGTCGCCTTTTATAGAACAGATCATGGTGGTGGGCGCGGACAGGAAATTCCCCGCGGCGCTTATTGTGCCCGATTTCAATAACCTCGCCGACTGGTGCAAAA
>DASULB010000339.1:0-3366 GCA_036278455.1 Chitinophagaceae bacterium
AAAATAAGCCGCAGGGAGGCGGAAAGTCAGGTAGTGGAACTATTCCGCAAAGTCCAGTTGCCTGATCCGGAACAGATGCTCCACCGTTATCCGCATCAATTATCAGGTGGTCAAAAACAACGGGTGATGATCGCCATGGCCATCTGCTGCAATCCCGCGCTGGTGATCGCCGATGAACCCACCACCGCGCTGGACGTCACCGTACAGCAGGCCATCTTAAAATTACTCAAACAGCTTCAGCTGGATTTGCAGATAAGTGTACTCTTTATCACCCATGATCTGGGCGTGGTGGCCGAGATAGCCGACCGGGTCATGGTCATGTATAAGGGGAAGCTGGTGGAACAGGGCACCGTCCGGCAAATTTTCGAAGCGCCCAGGCATCCCTATACTAAAGGGCTGCTCGCCTGCCGGCCCCCATTGGACCGCGATTTGAAGAAGCTTCCGGTCATCGCCGACTTTATGGAAGAAAAAGACGGGGAGCTGACCGTGAAAGACACGAACATACAGGCATTGCTGCATGAACTGGAGATGCCCCCCGGTGTTGCCCAAAGACGTATGCAGCAGATGCAGGAGGCAGCACCCGTCCTGCAGGTACTGGAGCTTGTCAGTCGTTTCCCGGGTAAAAAGAATTTCTTAGGTAAGGTAGAGTCCTGGACTTACGCGGTCAACCAGGTAAGTTTTGATCTTTTCCCCGGCGAAACCCTGGGGCTGGTAGGGGAGTCCGGGTGCGGGAAGACCACTTTGAGCAGGGCCATTCTGCAATTGATCAGGCCGGCGTCCGGCCAGGTGCTGTACAGGGGAGAGGACCTCTGCACCATGCAGGATAAGACGCTCCGGAAACTGCGGAAAAAAGTCCAGATCATTTTTCAGGATCCTTATTCTTCCCTGAATCCGCGGTTGACAGTGGGACAGGCCATCATGGAGCCGATGCAGGTACATGATCTTTATGGGAACGACCGCTCCCGGCGCCGGAAAACGATGGAACTGTTGGAGAAAGTAACCCTCAGTCCCCGTCATTTCTACAGATATCCCCATGAATTCTCGGGTGGTCAGCGTCAGCGGATCGGCATCGCCAGGGCGCTCGCGGTCGAACCGGATTTTATCATTTGCGACGAATCGGTATCCGCGCTGGATGTGAGCGTGCAGGCACAGGTACTGAACCTGCTCCTTGAGCTGCGGGAAGAATACCGGTTCAGCAGCATCTTTATTTCCCATGATCTGTCCGTGGTGAAATTTATGTGCGACCGCATACTGGTCATGAACAAGGGGAGGATCGAGGAGTCCGGGACGGCGGATGAAGTATATTTTCATCCCAGGTCGGCCTATACCCGGCAATTGATTGCTGCGATCCCCAAAGGCTTATCCTGAAGCCATATCCATGAGGAGGCCAGGTGGCGATCTCCACAATTTCAGGACCCATAAATTTAGTTTATTGGAATTGCAATAATTCTGCATACCTTTGCACTCCTCTAAAAATTCATTCCGTAAAATGAAATTATCTCAATTCAGATTCGATCTTCCTTTAAATTTAATTGCCCAACATCCAAGTAAGTCACGTGATGAATCCCGTTTGATGATCGTCCATCGGGACACCGGCAAAATTGAACATAAGGTATTCAAAGACGTCATGTCCTATTTCAAGGACCAGGACGCCATGATCGTCAATAACACCAAAGTATTTCCAGCGAGGCTGTTTGGCCGGAAGGAAAAGACCGGCGCCAAGATCGAGGTCTTTTTGCTGCGGGAACTCAACATTAACAGCCGTTTGTGGGACGTGATCGTAGACCCGGCAAGAAAGATCAGGGTGGGCAACAAGCTTTATTTTGGTGAAAACGACGAGCTGGTCGCCGAAGTGATCGACAACACGACCTCGCGGGGGCGTACGATCCGTTTCTTATTCGAAGGGCCGGACGAACAATACCGGGAGCTGCTTTCCAATCTGGGAGAAACGCCTTTGCCCAAGTATATCAAGCGTCGCCCTGATGAAGAAGACAAGGAACGTTACCAGACGGTTTACGCCAAGTACGAGGGAGCGGTGGCTGCACCCACGGCCGGACTTCATTTTAGCAAGGAACTGATCAAGCGGTTGGAGATCAAGGGGATCAAATTCGCGGAAGTGACCCTGCATACCGGCCTGGGCACCTTTCGGCCCATCGAAGTGGAAGACCTGAGCAAACATAAGATGGACGCCGAGTATTTCCACATCGACGCCCATGCTGTCCAGGTCGTTAACCGGGCTAAGGAACAGAACAGGAAGGTCTGCGCGGTGGGGACCACCAGCATGCGGGCCATTGAATCCTCAGTGACCTCCGGCAACCTGCTCAGGGAAGGCGAAGGATGGACGAACCTGTTTATTCATCCGCCCTATGATTTTCGCATTGCCAACACGCTGATCACCAATTTCCATTTACCCAAGACCAGCCTTTTGATCATGGTTTGCGCATTCGCGGGATACGATCTGATTATGCACGCCTACCAGGAAGCCATTAAGGAAAAATACCGTTTCTTCAGTTATGGCGATGCCATGCTGATTTTATAAAGGTTGAGTACAATGTTTTTGAAAAGTTTCGTCGGGAGCGGCGGAACTTTTTTCTTTTTATAAAAGGTGCTACTTTCACCGGGTGACAGCATCACAGAAAAATAGGGATGGCGGGACACGCCATAAATACGCGGTGATCGTCGCGGGCGGGAAAGGCATTCGCATGGGGAACGCCGTGCCGAAGCAATACCTGACCCTGGCCGGGAAGCCGGTCCTGTATTACGCCATTCATGCTTTTCTTACCGCTTACGACGACATAGGAATCATCCTCGTTCACGGGACAGGGGATGTCCCTCGTGTCCGCCGGGTTGTTGCCAGTTTTCCCGAAGCAAGGATCACCCTCCTGGAAGGCGGAGAGAACCGCTTTCATTCGGTGAGAAACGGGTTGGCGATGATTAAGGAGCCCGCGGTGGTATTTGTGCATGACGGTGTCAGGCCGCTGGTGAGTCAAGCGCTCATTCATGCCTGTTATCGCCAGGCCCTGGAAAAAGGGAGTGCCATTCCGGCATTGCCTTTAAAGGACAGTATTCGCAGGGTAGTGGATGGAAAAAATTTTTCGGCGGACCGGTCGGCGTTTCGTAACATTCAGACGCCCCAAACATTTTTATCCGAGGTGTTGCTTCCGGCGTTTAAGCTTCCTTTTGAAAACGTCTTTACCGATGAAGCCAGTGTAGTGGAAAGATCCGGAGTACCCGTTCACCTGATCGACGGGGAACCGGAAAACATCAAGATCACCACCCCCGAAGATTTATGGCTTGCCGAACAATGGTTGCATAGTCTGGATAATGATTGAATGTAAGTCTGGGCTTGGCATTCTGATGGAGGAT
>DASULB010000340.1:0-8116 GCA_036278455.1 Chitinophagaceae bacterium
CGATCTATGAATCGGTGGCCCAAAGGGATGAGGTGCTGAAGTTGCCTTTTGCCCAAGGCATCAACTGGGCGCATAACCGCCTGGAGGAGATCTTAAGCAAGTTAAAATGAATCTGCCTCAAGCCACCAAGTCACCCAGAAAACCGTTGCTTCTCTGTACTCATGGGTACAAAATATACAAACCCGTGGAGAAACTAAAAAGTCATCTATTGGATTACCTCCATCTAGTTGGCATTGGGCATGGTTTCAACCGGGGCAATACAACTATTCATAGGAAAAACCGGAACAGTTGGCGTGGATGGTCTGGTCCATTTAGGCTCCCCCCTATATTTGCTAACTTTGCTCGGAATCTGGAAAATGCCGGGTATTATTGCTGTGCTTATTCCTAAATACCCTTTATTGAAAGAATGAGCTTATGCAGGCTTTTTCTTTGTCTGTTAAGAGCGCTGTTCTTGCATATTATTTTGGGTGACTCCTTGAAGGAAGGATGTTTTTTCGGCATTGATCTTGCTGATTCTAAGCCCATTATCGTTGTATTTCAGACCTGCAGGCAAAAAAATTGTTTTCCTTCATTCAAAATGTGAATAGCATGAATTCCAAAGTAGACTGGTACTTCAATAAAGCCGGGAAATGGCAGAAAGAAATAAAGGAGTTGCGGAGCATCATCCTGGATACGCAACTGGCGGAAGACCTCAAGTGGGGATGTCCCTGCTACACTTTCGAGGGTAGCAACATTGTGCTGATCCATGTGTTTAAAGATTATTGCGCAGTACTGTTTTTCAAAGGCGTACTGTTAAAGGATCCGAAAAAAGTGCTGATCCAGCAAACGGAAAACGTACAGGCAGCGCGTCAGATGCGGTTCACCTCCGTGGAGGAAGTAAAAAAGCACGGCGCGGCACTAAAGGCTTATATCTTTGAAGCGGTACAGGTAGAAGAAAAAGGCCTGAAGGTGCCGATGAAAAAGACCAGGGACTTCGCGATGCCGGAAGAATTTCAAAACAGGCTGGATGAAGATCCGGAACTGAAGGCGGCTTTTGAGGCATTGACACCAGGAAGGCAACGGGCATACCTCTTTCATTTCGGGGAGGCCAAGCTCTCCAAAACCCGCGCGGCACGGGTGCAAAAGGCCATCCCACAGATACTGGAGGGAAAGGGATTGGACGATTAATCCATTCGATGATAAAACCGCAGATGAAAGAATTAGTATGAATAGCAAGAAAAAGAAATTGTCCCCGGAACAACGAGCTGGACTACTCAGCACATTGAAAGCCCGTTTTGATAAAAATATGAGCCGCCACAAAGGCCTCCAATGGACTAAAGTACAGGCAAAGCTGGAAGATAATCCCGATAAACTGTGGTCGCTCAATGAAATGGAAAAAACCGGCGGCGAGCCGGATATTGTCGGCCATGATAAAAAATCCGGCGAATACCTGTTTTACGATTGTGCGCCGGAAAGCCCTAAGGGCCGCAGAAGCCTGTGTTACGACCGGGAAGCACTGGAGTCTAGGAAAGCACATAAGCCGGAAAATACGGCTGTGGATATGGCGGCTGCCATGGGTATTACACTTTTGACGGAAGATCAATACCTTGAGCTGCAAAAGCTTGAAAATTTTGATACAAAAACATCAAGCTGGGTGAAGACACCCCCTGATGTCAGAAAATTTGGAGGTGCGCTTTTTTGCGATCGCCGCTACGGCAAAGTCTTTCTGTATCATAATGGTGCGGACTCGTATTATGCCGCCAGGGGATTTAGGGGCGCGTTGGGCGTCTGACTTCGTCGAATTAAGGGACATTTACCACATTCTACAGGATTTACCGATTTTGCCACTCCGGCCGTGAATTCCTCCCAAAATTATTTTCCTCCCTGATACTGACTGAATGCGGCAAAGACAAGATTATCTCAGACTTAGGCCTCACTCACTCTGGATAAGTTGAGCCACAAAACGATAACGTGCAAAAATCCATTACCCTCCTCTACCCTACTTTTAAAAAAAATCCTCCTCTACGAAAATAAAATTTTATCAAGGGCCTACCAATCACTCTCATTCAGAGTATTATAACAGCTCTTGTTAGAAGATATACAAGAAAAATGCAGGAAATATGAATAAAATTTAAGATTTTTGCACTGTATTCTAAAATTTATAAAATGAATCAGTTACCCACTACCCTGTTTGACAAAGTATGGGATTCACACGTAGTCAGGAAAATAGAAGGTGGTCCGGATGTGTTTTTCATTGACCGTCATTTCATTCATGAAGTGACCAGCCCGGTAGCATTTCTGGGACTGGAAACTCGTGGGCTCAATGTGATGTTTCCAGAAAAAACATTTGCCACAGCAGATCATAACACCCCTACGATGAATCAGCATTTGCCGGTGAAAGATGCTTTATCAGCAAGTCAGCTTAATGCATTGAAGATCAATTCGGATAAGTATGGTATTTCACATTGGGGTTTAGGTAACCCAAAGAATGGCATTGTGCATGTGGTAGGTCCTGAAAACGGCATTACGCTTCCCGGTATGACGATCGTGTGCGGTGATTCACATACCTCCACTCACGGCGCATTCGGCACTATTGCATTTGGAATTGGCACCTCTGAAGTGGAAATGGTGCTCTCCACCCAATGCATTATGCAGCCAAAGCCAAAGAAAATGCGCATCAAAGTGGATGGTAAGCTGGGTAGAGCTGTTATGTCA
Source organism: Chitinophagaceae bacterium (assembly GCA_036278455.1). Classification (GTDB taxonomy): domain Bacteria; phylum Bacteroidota; class Bacteroidia; order Chitinophagales; family Chitinophagaceae; genus FW021-bin31. Next base: position 2,695 of record DASULB010000340.1, read on the forward strand.
AAAGATGTAATCTTGTACATCATTTCCAAACTGACGGCTTCCGGCGCCACAGGTTATTTTGTAGAATATGCAGGAGAAGTGTTTGAAAACATGACCATGGAAGGCCGCATGACAGTTTGTAACATGAGCATTGAAATGGGAGCCCGTGGCGGTATGATAGCGCCGGATGAAACTACTTTTTCATATTTAAAAGGCAGAGAAAAAGCACCCAAAGGAGAAAACTGGGAAAAATCGCTTGCTTACTGGAAAACCCTGAAAACCGATGAAGGTGCCGAATTTGACCTGGAATATAATTTTGATGCGGCCGATATCGAACCCATGATCACTTTTGGTACTAACCCGGGCATGGGAATTGGTATTACCAAGCATATTCCCGAATCTCAGGGAGGTAGCAGAGCCAGTTTTGAAAAATCCCTTGATTATATGGGATTTCATGAAGCGGAAAACATGCTGGGGAAAAAAGTTGACTACGTATTTATTGGGAGCTGCACCAACGGGCGCATTGAAGATTTCCGCGCTTTTGCCTCTATTGTGAAGGGTCGGAAGAAAGCGGCACATGTGACAGCCTGGGTAGTCCCGGGTTCGCATATCGTGGAACAACAAATTAAAGAAGAAGGCATACTGGATATTCTGACGGAAGCAGGATTTGTGCTCCGCCAGCCGGGATGTTCTGCCTGCCTGGCGATGAATGACGATAAAATTCCTGCCGGAAAATACGCGATGAGCACCAGCAACCGGAATTTTGAAGGGAGACAGGGCCCCGGCGCCAGAACCATGCTGGCCAGCCCTCTGGCGGCAGCCGCAGCAGCAGTAACAGGCGTTGTAACCGACCCCCGGGACCTGATTGATTAATACATTCCGGTGCCCTATTATAATAGAAAACTTAAACAGTAATAATGGCTTACGATAAATTCACCTTGTTAAAGAGTTCGGCAGTTCCGATGCCCATTGAAAATGTAGATACTGATCAGATTATCCCGGCCCGTTTTCTGAAAGCCGTTGAACGTAAAGGCTTTGGTGATAATCTTTTTCGTGATTGGCGGTACAATTCTGATGGTACGCCTAAAAGAGATTTTGTTTTAAATAACCCTGTTTACTCAGGCAAAATATTGGTAGGAGGCCGGAATTTCGGGAGTGGCAGCAGTCGCGAACACGCAGCCTGGGCCATCTATGATTATGGTTTTCGTTGCGTAGTTTCCAGTTTCTTTGCGGATATTTTTAAGAACAATTCTTTAAACGTCGGTATATTACCTGTTCAGGTAAGCGCCGGCTTTTTGGATAAGATATTTACTGCAATTGAAAATGATCCCCAGACGGAACTGGAGGTGAATCTTCCGAATCAGACCATCACTATTCTGGCTACAGGAGAAAATGAAACATTTGATATCAACAGCTATAAAAAGAACAACCTCATGAATGGCTATGACGATATTGATTATCTGCAAGCCATGAAAGATGAGATCCGGTCTTTCGCTGCGAACAGCCTTTATTAAAAAAATAACCTGCAACTATTATGTCAATTGCCCGTCGTTACGTTGAAATAATGGATACCACGCTGCGTGATGGCGAGCAAACCAGCGGTGTTTCCTTTTCCCCACCGGAAAAGCTGACGATTGCCCAACTCCTGTTAACCGAAGTAAAGGTCGATCGCATCGAAATTGCGTCAGCCCGCGTATCGGATGGCGAATTAGCCGCCGTAAAAGCCATTACCAAATGGGCAAAGGCAAATGGATATTTAAACCGGGTAGAGGTACTGACCTTTATAGATGGAGATGTTTCCATACAATGGATGATGAAGTCCGGGGCTAAGGTGATGAATTTATTGACCAAAGGATCGCTTAATCATTTAACCCACCAATTAAAGAAAAAGCCTGAACAGCATTTTGCAGATGTAGCTGCTGTGATAAAGCTGGCGGGGAAAAAGGGACTGGAATGCAACGTATACCTGGAAGACTGGAGCAATGGCATGCGACATTCCAAAAAATATGTTTTCCAATACCTGGATTTCCTGCAACACCAGCCTGTAAAGAGGGTTATGCTGCCTGATACACTTGGAATTCTTACCCCTTCGGAAATACGGGAATTTGTATCGGAGATTGTGCAGCGTTATCCCAAGGTCCATTTTGATCTTCATACGCACAACGATTACGATCTGGGTACAGCTAATGTATTGGAAGGCGTAAAAGCCGGGGTTCAGGGTATTCACCTTACCATCAACGGGATGGGCGAAAGGGCGGGAAATACGCCGTTAGCAAGCGCCATCGCTGTTTTAAATGATTTTGCTCCCTGCGCAAGGGCAAAAGTGGATGAGAAATCACTATACCGCGTGAGCAAGCTGGTGGAAACATTTTCGGGAATCCGTATCCCGACAAATAAACCTGTAGTTGGGGAGAATGTATTTACACAAACTGCCGGTATTCACGCAGATGGCGACAAGAAAAACAAATTGTATTTCAGCGACCTCATGCCTGAACGTTTTGACCGCCAACGCAGGTATGCCCTGGGCAAAACAAGTGGGAAAGCCAATATTGAAAATAATCTTCAACAGCTTGGTATTCAACTGCCGGCCCCTGACCTCAAAAAAGTAACACAACGCATCATCGAATTGGGTGACCGGAAAGAAATGGTCACACAGGCTGATTTGCCTTATATCATATCGGATGTATTGGACAGCAATACGATTGAAAGGAAAGTGAAAATAGAGAACTACGTACTTACCCACATAAAAAATTTCAGGCCGTCTGTATCATTAATCATTTCAATAAAAGGAAAACTCTTTGAAGAACATTCGGATGGCGACGGACAATATGATGCGTTTATGAATGCATTGAAAAAGGTCTACAGAAAAATGAAGCAACAATTACCTGATTTAACGGACTATGCGGTTCGCATCCCGCCGGGCGGTAAGAGCGATGCCTTGTGCGAAACGATCATTACCTGGTGCTATAACAAAAGAGAATTTAAGACCAGGGGGCTCGACAGCGATCAGACCGTAGCCGCCATAAAGGCAACCTTAAAGATGCTAAATTTAATATAGGACACCAGAGACAGCTTATTATTTAATTCAATAAACAACGAATGGCGACCAAACATATTTTAATTGTTCCCGGTGATGGAATCGGCCAAGAAGTAACAGCAATAGGCAAAGACGTTTTAGACAAAATAGCATCGAAATTTGGACATACCTTTACTTACGATGAAGCGCTTGTTGGACATGTGGCTATTGAAGCGACGGGGAATCCCCTACCGGATGAATCGCTGGAAAAAATGCGACAATCCGATGCGGTATTATTTGGTGCCGTAGGACATCCAAAATATGACAACGACCCCTCTGCCAAAGTAAGGCCGGAACAGGGCCTTTTGAAAATGCGTAAAGAACTGGGATTATATGCCAATATCCGTCCCATTAAATTATTTGATGAATTGCTGAGTGCCTCCAGCATCAAGCCTGAAATATTAAAGGGAGCTGATATCCTTTTCTTTCGCGAGCTGACCGGTGATATCTATTTCGGAGAGAAAGGGAGAAAAAACAATGGTGATACTGCTTATGATATTGCTGAATACAGCCGCTATGAAGTAGAACGTATTGCCCGAAAGGCCTTTGATGCTGCCAGAACAAGGAGAAAGAAACTATGTTCCGTAGATAAAGCAAATGTCATTGAAACGTCCAGGCTTTGGAGAGAGGTTGTACAAAAGGTAGCATCCGATTACCCGGATGTGGAAGTAGAGTACCAGTTTGTCGATGCTACCGCTATGTTACTGATAAAAGACCCTTGTCGTTTCGATGTGGTTGTTACGGCCAATCTCTTTGGCGATATTCTTACCGATGAAGCCTCGCAGATAGCAGGTTCCATGGGAATGCTGGCTTCCGCCTCCGTGGGCGATGGCACAGGCGTTTATGAGCCTATTCATGGATCTGCCCATGACATTACAGGTCAGGGTATTGCCAATCCATTAGCATCCATTTTATCTGCCGCCTTATTATTGGATATTTCTTTTGGTATGAAGGAAGAATCGGAACTTATCGTCAATGCTGTAGACAAATTTTTAAAAGCCGGATTCCGCACAAGAGATATTGCCGTTTCTCAAACGCCTGCCGATAAAATATTAGGTACAGAGGCAACAGGCGAAGCAGTGCTTAAGTTTATCTGATCAGAAAGATAAAAAATATTATCATTCATAAAGCAGATTAAGATGTACAAGAGCACTGCCCCTACCCTCCCTTAACGCCACGCTATTCAATATAGGATGTTTTCCGATCTCTACTTACTCTCTAAGAATTGGGTAGAGAATAATGATTCCGCCAAAACCTATCATTGGATCTGTGGATAACTTCATACATCTGATCGACATGAAATCTAAAGGGCCCACGGGGGCTTATAATATCATTGTTTCCAATATATAAAAAGGGCTATTGGGATCATATTTGCTGTTTAATTCCTTTCAGATTTGGCCATCTAAAATATTAATTATAAATTTGCACCCGTAAAAATTTTAAAGAAAATTTCAATGTTACTCGTCATAAATATGGGCATTATTGAAGGAACGGATAAAAAATCCGGCTCCATGGCTCCTATTGTTTGTACGTAACACACAAGAAAATACAAATAACCAACGCCCTGGAGCCGAAAAGCTACCAGGGCGTTTAGTTTTAGCCCTTGTAGCAAACTGGTGTAGGCAACGAGCTTTTAACTCGTGGGGCCTGGTCCGATTCCAGGCGGGGGCACAATACAGTCTGATAGCACCGCGGTTTAGTGCACTACTCTTACAAAGTAAGGACTTGTGTTCGACTCACAATCAGACTACCAGGAGCTATCGTTCAATGGAAGAACGTGGATATTTTAAATCCAGTATGTATGTTCCACCCTAACTGGCTCGTCACGCGCTTGGGTAGCTGAGTTGGCTCAAGCATCTGACTGTTAATCAGAGGTAGTTGGGTTCGATTCCCAAACCAAGCGCATATTGCGGGATGGACTGGAGGGGTTCCAGCTCGGTCTCATAAGCCGAATGACGGAGGTTCGATTCCTCTTCCCGCAACTACATGCAGCACACGCATAAACGGTGGTGCACCTGCTTCCCAAGCAGGAATAGAGTCAGCTTGATCCTGACATGCTGCACTTATGCTCCTGTCGTCTAGTGGACTAGGACAATTGGTTTTCAGCCAGTCTACGAGAGTTCGATTCTCTCCGGGAGTACTTAACGGCTGTGCAGTTTACTGGTGTAATCGCCACCTTTAGCAATATTAAAATAGACTTACTGATAAGTATTTAATGAGGTGTAAGAATTGTAATAAAGAACATGACGGCTCATTTGGATCTGGATTGTACTGTAACAGCTCTTGCGCTAATAGTAGGAAATGAGCGTATTCGGATGAAATTAAAAAATCTAATGCTGCAAAGAATTCTAATAAGGTTAGAAGGGC
>DASULB010000341.1:0-4186 GCA_036278455.1 Chitinophagaceae bacterium
GAATTGCCGTATAAAGAAGTCGGACTTACTGAGGCCATTAATAGAGGACTCGATAGAAACGCTGAGCGGCTTGGTTTTGCATTATCGGGAGATAACATTAAGGACCGTTTTAGGGAATTGATTGAAAAAGCAGCACAAAAAGACAGGGCCGTCATATTAATAGACGAGTATGACAAACCGATTATTGATTTCCTGGAAGTGCCGGATGAGGTGGAAGCCAACAGATCTATCATGAAGAGCTTTTATTCGGTACTAAAGGATCGTGATGACCAAATCCGCCTATTACTGATTACGGGAGTAAGCCAATTTACGCATGTGAGCATTTTTTCTGATCTCAATAACCTGGATAATATCACCCTGACAACCCAGTATGGCGGTCTTGTTGGTATCACTCAATCTGAGCTGGAAGAGAATTTTTCTTCAGAAATCACTGAATTGAAAAAAGAAAACCCAGATATCCTAGCTCAGATAAAAGACTGGTACAATGGTTATACCTGGAATATGCAGACCTGGGTATACAACCCTTTTTCCTTGCTTAAATTTATGAGTGATCCAGTTTTTAGAAATTATTGGTATAGTACAGGAACGCCAACTTTTCTATTTAAGCTGCTCAAAAAGATGGCCTTATATGATATAGAAAGCATTGAGATGGGAAGCCTGGAATTGTCGGACTTAAATGTTGAAAACCCGTCTCCAGGTGCTCTTTTGTTCCAAACTGGCTACCTAACCATAAAAAGCATCTCGTCAGATGATGATATCTATGAACTAGGTTTTCCAAATAGGGAGGTAAAGGCCAGTTTTTTAGACGGGCTGCTCAGTTCCTACCGGGAGACATATCCCGTCGGTTCCATAGCGCATGTGGCTAAAATGAAAACTGCGCTCAGAAATGGAGATGTGGCAGAGATGGTCAGTCAGTTAAACAGTCTGATTGGCTCCATTCCTTATGATCATTGGAATGCAGGAAAGGAGTCTATTTTTACGATTGTAACCTTTTTAACTTTTAAACTTGCTGGTATTGATGTTTATACCGAAGTACATAGTGCGAAGGGGAGGTCTGATGTGTTAGCCATGACAGACCGTTATATCTATATCTTGGAATTAAAGCTGGACGGCACAGCAGAAGAAGCCTTGCAGCAGATCAAAGACAAGGGTTATCTGCAGCCTTACGTGGCAGATAACAGGAAGAAACTGGCTGTAGGTATTGCTTTTTCATCTGAAAAACGGGAGGCCAGTGCGTACCAGGTAGAAGAATGTTAGTTATGTGATGCATGGAGCATGATTCCTTTGGTGGGTAAATATGCAGAAATCCGGACTTAATTTGAAGTGCACTTTCCATTCCGGTTGTAATTGCCAAGCGTAATATGCTGCACCGCAACAATGAATGACCCCAGTTAATTTTGTATGTAATATGTAGGAGCAGGGATTGTTGCTAATATATGATGAAAATATGGCCACCGTCTAAGATCCGTAATAGCGCCAAAAGCAATCTAGCCGGCTTATTGGTCATGATTGGCTGTTCTTTTGGATGTTTTTGGAAGTGAAAATATCATGAATGATAAATCGAAGCCTGCGTGGGCAACTTATTCCCTTGTGTTTGATGGCGATTGTATTTGGTTACATAAAGTTGTTTATTTGGTGATGACCGAAGGTGGCTATTTTTCCTAACCCGGCTGGCACCTCAAAATAAGTCTCGTATAAACCCTGGTCTATGTTTCTCATATAATAACTTAAAAATTTGTTGTTCGTTAATTATCAGTGCCAAATTTTTAGTTCTATAGAAGCTATAACCCAAAAAACCTGTCTTCTGTTGAATATCCACATAAGGAAAAGGTCTAAAAAAATACACAGCTATTTGGCAATATGTATTTGGTGATCCATGATCAAATGCATCTTTCCGTTATGATCAGCATGTACAAAAGTTTGGTCTCCTTAAGCCTCATTGCACAGGAAAAGACTTTGGCGCCGGCCCTAAAGAGCGGCGCGATGTCCAACGATACAAATCTCTCAAATCCACTGTAAAATACTCCAGTATCGCTTCCACCATACGGCAGCGCGCATTAAATACAGCCCAAATTGCTGAATATTTGCTAATTTAGCTGCAATGAAATGATCCTGTACACTTGCCATTAATCTTACCGGAAGACGAAAAGCTGCTGATACAGCAGGTTACGGCAGGCAATGAAGAGGCCTTTGCAAGGCTTTTCAATGCCTACAGGGATAAATTATTTGCATTTATCTACCGGATGACAAGCTCGAGGGAATTAGCCGAGGACCTTGTTCAGGATGTATTCCTGAAAATATGGATGCAGCGCGAAAAACTGAGCGGTATAGACAATTTCAATGCTTTTCTTTTTCGCATGTCACAAAATCATGCGATCAACCACATGAGACGGATGGCCAAAGAAACCCTGGTGCTGATGCAAACACAACGGCAAAATGACAGGTCATCTCCTGCTGTAGATGAACAGGTGGTCTTTAACCACATTCAAAGGTCCCTGGATGAAATTGTCGCCAATTTACCACCCCGGCAAAAAGCCGTATATCAACTCGGCAGAGAACAGCATCTGAAGCAGGAGGAAATAGCAGAACAGCTGTCCATTTCGGTTTCGACGGTGAAAAATCACATGACCCAGGCACTTCATACCGTCAGGGAAGGCCTCCGTAAATACCATACAGATATATTGCTCATCGGCGGCATATTATTGATCTCATTGTTTATTTAACAAATGTGACCTGTTTGCCCGCTAGTGACCCGTTTTCCCCTTTTTTGTCTTTTTCTTCACTGATCTGAAATTTTTTGAGTAGCCGACTGGGAGATTCTCTTTTCCCGTTTGTCTTACTATAAAACGTGCCAGGACAGAAAGGTTATACATTTGTTAACACAGAAAAAAAATATGTCCACAGACAGAATACATTATCTGCTTCAGCAATTTTTCCATCAGCAGTCTACCCCGGAAGAAAAAGAGGAGCTTGCACTGTGGGTAAACACGCTGCAAAATGATGAAGAATGGCGACAGCACCTCAGCAGCATATGGAACAACTATGAACCGGACGAAAAAATTGATCCTGTAAAGGCGGATCTGATCTTGGGAGAAATCCTTGGTCGGCATAAAAAGAAACCCCAACCGGTGCAAGATATCCAGCCGCATTACACTCCCCTGCCGGCCCGTTTGATGCGCTGGTCAGTGGCTGCTGCAGCTGTTATCGGGATATGCATCGTCCTATCGGTTATTTTCTTCACGGAAAACCCTGCTCCAAAAAGGGTATCCGGCACGCATCACCTCGCCGGCCAAAGAGACATCAGACCAGGTGGTAACAAGGCCGTTTTGACCCTGGCCCATGGATCAAAAGTCTTACTCGACACTGCATACAACGGTTCCATCGCGCAGCAGGGAAACACCAAAATAATACAAGTAAATGGTGGCTTATTAACTTATGAAGCTAAAAGTGACGATGCCTTGCGCTCGTCAGGGAGAAGGCACGAAGCACAACATTCGGTCAGTTACAATACATTAACAACTCCACGCGGAGGACAGTATCGGTTGATACTGCCGGATGGCAGCAAGATATGGTTAAATGCCGCTTCCTCTATTCATTTCCCTACTGCATTTACCGGGAAAGACCGTGAAGTGAAAGTAAGCGGAGAAGCCTATTTTGAGATAGCCCCAAACCCCGATATGCCATTCATGGTCCATATCATGTCTCCGGACGGACAAAAGGAAGGCACCGTAAAAGTACTGGGTACGCATTTTAACATCAATGCATATGACGACGAATCTGTCGTGAGAACAACTTTGCTGGAAGGCGCCGTAGCCATTCTATATAAGAACAGATCCATGCAATTGTCTCCTGGTGAACAGGCAATCATGCAGGGTATGGATTCGATAAAGGTATTAAAGGATATAAATTTAAGCGAGGCCATCGCCTGGAAAAACGGCCTGTTTGACTTTGAAGGCAACGATATTCAATCGGTCATGCGCCAGATAGCCCGATGGTATAATATCAATGTGAAATATGAAAATGCTACCACCGCACATTTTATGGGAACCATCTCGAGAAGTGTCAATATATCGGAAGTCCTGAAGATGTTGGAGCTGACAGGGGCTGTACATTTTAAAGTGGAGGGAAGGACCATTACGGTGTTAAAGTAAGAAACCGGTATTGGGCTTGCCGGCAGGCAGATAAG
>DASULB010000342.1:0-3938 GCA_036278455.1 Chitinophagaceae bacterium
GGTAGACTGGATCAAAGCCATCATCGCCGAGCCGGAAGTGGGAGAAACCTACGAATCAACCGTGAAATCCATCATGCCCTACGGCGCATTCGTGGAGTTCATGCCTGGAAAACAGGGACTGCTGCATATCTCTGAAGTATCCTGGAAACGTCTGGAAAGCCTGGATGGGGTGATGAAGGAAGGGGACAGGATCCAGGTGAAACTGACAGGGTTGGATCCAAAGACGGGTAAATTCAAGCTTTCCCGCAAGATACTGACACCGAAGCCCGAAGGATACGTAGCCCCGCCACCGAGAAGGGACGGCCCTCACAGGAGCAGCCGGCCTGACAGCGATCATCATGGGAAGAGAAGAGAAGAACAAAACTGATCTTAGCGAAGCCACCCTGACCGGGTGGCTTTTTCAATCATGCGCATGGATTTCTTTGCCGTTCACATATTATTGCAGGATCCGGTACAGATTGATCTGCTGACCGGTCAGCTCACTTCTTTGGGCTTCACCGGCTTTGAACAACGGGACGACCGGTTGATCGCCTGTATCCCGGCAGCGGATTTTCCGGATCAGAATGAGCTGGTGGCCCTGTTATCGGCCCAAAAACTGGTTTTTGAGGTGCAGGCGGTGCCTTCGACAAACTGGAATGCCGCATGGGAGCAATCATTCTCACCTGTACGGATAAATGATTTTTGCGGCATCCGTGCTTCTTTTCATCAACCGCTGGAGCATGTAAAGCATGAAATCATCATTACGCCCCGTATGACCTTCGGCACCGGCCATCATGCGACCACGGCGTCCATGATCCGGCTGATGGAAGGTTTGGATCTCGCAGGCACCTCTGTACTCGATTTTGGTACGGGAACAGGTGTGCTCGCTATATTGGCTGCCAGAATGGGCGCTGCGAAAGTTCTGGGTCTGGACAATGACCCCGCAGCAGTGGAAAATGCATGGGAAAACGCCCGGGAGAATGGTATAGGGGAACAATTGTCTTTTGCCTGTGCCGATAGGCCTGATCCCCGCTATGGCACTTTTGATTGTATTTTGGTGAATATTCAGCTGCACGTTATTTTGCAGTTCTGGCGGGAATTACAGGTGTTGCTTCCTCCCGGCGGCTTGCTGCTCGTGAGCGGAATATTGGAAAAGGATGTCCGTTACCTCAAAGATGCCGCCGCAAAATATGCCATGATCCTGGAAAACCGGCTCACCGAGACGGGTTGGGCGTCGCTGTTGCTTAAGAAACAACCCTTTCATGATTAGGGCCACTTCCCATGATAAGAAAGAGGTGGCGGCACTTCTGGCGACTGCTTTTGAAGGGAATCAAAGCGTTCGTTTCGTGACAGGCGACCGCAGGAAGGAAACAGGCCGGATGAAGCTGCTGAAATATTCCTTTGAAAAATGCCTGAGGTCGGGCCTGATTTATTTATCGGAGGACAGGCATGCCTGCGCCATGGTGCTTTTCCCTGAAAAGGACAAAATGACGCTGGGATCCGTCCTTTTGGATATCCGTTTTATCTTTACCTGTGTGGGTCTCGGGCGCCTGAAAAGGGTTTTGGCCAGGGAGCGGAAGCTCCGGCGGCTGCAGCCACCGGGGCTGAAATATTACCTTTGGTTTATTGGTGTAGATCCGGCCTATCAGAACAGGGGCATTGGCAACAGGTTGCTCCGGGAGATGATGGCCGAAGCGGACAGCCTGAAACGCACACTGATCCTCGAGACGTCGACCGTCCGAAATTTGCCCTGGTATGAAAAATCCGGATTTAAGCCTTACCCCCGGCTTGACATAGGATATCCCCTATACTTTTTAAGGAAGGGCGGGGTTGACCAATAAAGTCGTAAATTTACTTTCCTCGTTAAGGAAACGTTAAACACTCTTAAGAACCTACCCCTATTCCATGGAAAACTGTTGAGATAAGATGCGTGATATCAGCATCATCGGTCGGGTGCTGTGGCCTCGAAGTAAAAAGATAAGACAAAGGTTTTCAGGGTTTTATTATATTTGCCGACTGCCTGTAAAACTTTCGGACAAAAAAATGCCTCAGCATGCCGGAGATATATATTATCATATTGGCTTATTTAATTGGATCTGTGTCGAATGCTACCTGGGTAAGTAAGAAGTTTTTCGATATTGATATCAGGGATTATGGCAGTGGTAATGCCGGTGCTACCAATACTTTTCGCGTCCTGGGACCCCGGGCGGGCACCTTTGTACTGATCCTGGACATGCTTAAGGGCGTGCTGGCAGTGAAACTGGCTTGTATGCTGCCGTTTTATATGCTGCCGGAACATGTGACGCAATTGATCAACTTACAGATCGGCCTTGGGTTGTCAGCAGTCGTAGGGCATATCTTTCCAATCTGGTATGATTTTAGGGGCGGGAAAGGCATCGCCACGCTTTTTGGGATGGTGCTGGCCATCCAGCCATTGGTAGCGTTGAGTTGCGTAGGGGTTTTTCTGCTAATGCTTTTTCTGACGCGGTATGTTTCTTTGAGCTCCATCCTGGCCGGTATCGCCTTTCCGATCCTGCTTATTTTTATCTTTCGGGAGCAGGAATTATTCTACAAACTTTTTGCCATCGCCATTGCGCTGCTCGTCATCCTTACCCACCAGAAAAACATTGGTCGTTTGCTGAAAGGGACGGAAAACAAGGTACCCATGTCCAAAAATAAGCGGAAGGAAGAAGACGGGGAAAACTGATTGTAATGCCCTGAAATGGTGTTTTTCGCAGCCATCCATGAACCGTTATGACCAGAAAGGTCTAAATTTTGGTATAATGATTGTTTATGTTTTGCTATACAAATTAATTGACCCATGAAACTGTCCTCCATAAAGAAATCTACCGTTGCCCTCGCCTGTGGCTTGCTGCTTTTCGTCTCTTGTGCCCGTGTGCCGTTGACGGGACGAAGGCAATTGAACCTTATCCCGGAGAGTACGATGAACCAGATGGCGGTATCGCAATATCAGTCCTTTTTATCCAGCAATCCCGTGGTGAGCAGTTCCAGCAATAAGAATGTTCAAATGGTTAAACGGGTGGGCTCCCGCATAGCGGCGGCAGTGACCAGATACCTGACGGATAATAATATGGCGGACCGCGTGGCCGGCTATAATTGGCAATTTAACCTGGTGGAAAGCAAGGAAGCCAACGCCTGGTGCATGCCCGGTGGCAAGGTAGTGGTGTATACAGGTCTTTTGCCTATCACCCAAAACGAAACCGCCCTGGCGGTCGTACTGGGCCATGAAATCGCCCATGCCATCGCCCGTCATGGCAACGAGAGGATGAGCCATGCGATGATCGCCGAGGGGATTCAGGCGGCGGGTGCCGTGGCTTTGTCCAAAAATCCCAAGACGCAAAATCTCTTTTTACAGGCTTTCGGTGTGGGCGGTAACCTTGGCATGCTTGCATTCAGCCGTCAGGATGAGTTGGAAGCCGATCAGCTCGGATTGATCTTCATGGCGATGGCCGGTTATGATCCCCGCCAGGCGATCCCTTTCTGGGAAAGGATGTCTAAAATGAGTAACGGAAGCGCCCCCCCGGAGTTTCTCAGTGATCACCCCAGTGATGCCCGGCGTATCGCACAGATCAAAAGGCTGATGCCCAAGGCGCTGAAATATTATAAACCTTATAGCGGGAAATAGACCTGGCTTCATTTCCTGGCAAAACGCATAGAAAGATTCCTTTGATTTCTATCGGGAAGTTGATGAGGGCGGTCTGTATTCGTGCCAGCAATATAAATTTGTGTCACAGGCTGTGGCACAAATTCCATGGGGTGCAATAGATCAATGATTGGCAAGACAAAAAACATAGTGCAAGCCATATTTTAGTGTAGGGTAACTCTAAAAAATAGTTGGCGTGGTATTCTTGTTGGAAAGGCTAAAGGGTATCAAGGTTATCCCGCCCTGCGTATGTCCATCACCTTTTTCTTTGTCTTTATTTTCATCTTTTCTGGAA
>DASULB010000343.1:0-5939 GCA_036278455.1 Chitinophagaceae bacterium
TCAGATCAAAGGCGAAGGTGGTAGGGTGCAAGGTGCTGACGCCTGATGGGGTCTTCGCCCTGCCGCCGATTACATAGAGGAATTCCTCCTGGCCGTTGTGCTGTACAACGGCGGCGCAATTGGCCAGGGGCACGGGCAGATCTGCAAGGCGTTTCCACCGGGGGTGCTCCTCCCCTATGTTCATGCTGTAAAAACCCCTTGTGGTGTTTTTACCCTGTTCGCCACCAACGGCATAGACGGTGTCACCCCTGTGGGTCAGCGCCACATTGGTCACGGGCGCCGGTAAATCCGGCAAGGGGGTGATACGGATCTCATTTTCCGTGCTGTCCCAGTTTAAGAGAAATGCCTTGTCAGTCAGGCCCTTTTCATTTTCTCCCCCGGCGCAGACGATGCCCTTACTGGTGGAGGTGTAACCACAGTAAGCGATGTTTTCCGGCAGCGTGTCGGTGATCTCTCCGACCCAGTTGTATTGGCTGTCTTTCCTTTGAAGCACCTGGATCTGGTTGGTGTAGACTTTGCTGCCACCATTCCAGGGCATGCCCCGCAGGAAATTTGATCCGCCGGCCACGATAAAGACACCATTGCTTACACCATTGATCGCACCGGCAACTCCGATGGAAGCGCTGCCGTCGTTATTGCGCAGGGCAGCGATGATGCCCCAGTGAAAGTGGATAGCCGGTTTCATGGGGGTACAACTATTTAAGAGCATGATCGGTACTAACAGCAAGATAAAGGACCATCGTTTTTTCATAGCAGAAAGATCACTTATGTGGATTTAAATTGATCAAAGCCTAAATCAGCCACGTCCTTCCGGAAAGCCGCGAATTGTTCGGCGCTCATATTTTTGACAGGCAGCCGGAACTCGCCGCAATCCATGCCGATGAGTTTCATGTAAGATTTTCCGGTGGCTATTCCGCCATATTTACCCAGCAGGCCTATCATGTCGATGGCTTTTTGTTGTAAGGCCTGTGCCGCGGGTAAATCATTTCGCTGAAAGGCAGCGGTCAGGTCATGGTACAAAGGCGCGGCGTAATTAAAGGTACTGCCCACTGCCCCCTTTGCACCCAGCACCCATGCTGAAAGCATGTTTTCATCGCGGCCCCAAAGCATATCATACCTGCCCTGCTGATAATGCAGGCAACTGGAAAAATCCATAAAGTCTTCATGGGTATATTTGATACCGGCAAAATTCGGGAGTCGCCCATCCAGTGCATTTAACAGACCGATCATAGGGAAATCTACGCCATTGAGCACCGGGATATGATAATAATAGAAGGGCATTCCGGGGATGGCCTCTCCCACTTTGATACAACACGCGGCCAGCTGCTCCACATCCGCCGGTTTAAAATAAAACGGTGCCGTCAACGCGACCGCGTACAAACCTGCCTCCCGGGCATGGCGGGCGAGTGCAATATTGTCCGCCATGCAGGTGCCTCCGGCCAGGGTGATGACCTTAAAGTCATCGTCATTTTTCGCAGCATCCGCCCATGCCGTCACCACTGCCTTCTTTTCATCCAGCGTTTGGGAAACGCCTTCACCGGTGGAACCGTTGATAAAGGCACCGGTGGCCCTGTTGCGTTTTAATAACTGATAATACGCCGGTATGATCTTAAGATTCAGGCTTCCATCTTCCTGCATCGGGGTGAAGGGGGCGGCAATTAACCCTTCGAGTTTTTCTATTTTCATTGAGTTGTGTAATTTAACGATTGAGTTGTTTGTTATCATTTTAAAAGAACCACTGTGGGAAAATCTGCTTTGGCGTCCTGTGAGCCTGTTGCTCAGTCGCCGGCAGATGCGTCTTTTGATACACGCACCACCGTAAACATCCACTTGACGGGGTGCTGCCATCCGCTCCCTTTAAAACTGCCTACCGGCGCTTTCACCAGTATGGTATTCCAACCCTTCTTTAAAGGGATCCTTGTCGGCGGCCGGTATTCATAACTTTCATCTACCAGGGGATTTTCCTGGCTGCCGCTTCGTCCCGGATAGGTCCAGCGCGGCGGGTCAACCAGTTTGCCGTTGATCCATAAGTTGCTTCCCCTGAAGTCCCACTGTCCCAGCGGCGGCGTGGAAATGCCGTGCGACCGCGAAGGATTATAAAAACTGATCCAGAAATATCCCGGGGTGTCTGCCGGGCTGTATATTTTCCTGAAAGCATACCAGGTGGTATGGGGTTTGGGGTCTTTGAGGATTCCGGCGATGGTGGTGGGGAAAAAATGCCGGAGCCAGATCGTCGCTCCATTTGCCTGCAGCACAGCGGTGGAATCGGTGATGGAACGAGGCTTTATTTCCGGCCAGAAGCGGGCCGCGGTATCCCCGTGATTGTTAAACGGACCGAATAACTGCCAGTGAATCCCGGTTTGTTTCACATAAGGGAAGGGCATGGCCTTGAAAAACCTGCTCTTTTGATCCAGTAAACGTTTTTCGAAGCCCGCGAAGGCCTGATAACGTACACTGGTGTCGGCGCCCAGGGTGGCCCGCGAGCCATCAAAACCGCCCCCCCTCCAGCTGCGTTCCGCAAAAGCCAGCATGGCGGGATACGCAAAGTTCATTAACAGGATGTCTTTTTCATTTTTGGCACGGTCGTCATTCCACAAACAGATTTCACCCCCCAGCATAGCGGAGTCTCCCTGCTCCCTTTGGCCGATCTTCCTGTCAAAAATGTAAGGCACACCGCTTAAAGGATCTTTATGGTTCAGGTACAGGCTTCGGGAGTCAATATAACGGCCGTGAGGATCATCAGGGGATCCGCTGGCCCAAAGCTGGCGGATCGTGGTGGGATCATAATTCCCACCGGGATTCCATCCAATGGTACGCTTGCCCTGGCGGTGAATCAGCTGTACCACTTCGGGGATAAAATCCTTGTTTGTAAATTTCACTTCATCCGCCCCTATATGGATATAAGGAACGTCATAGGTGGAGTCTATCTCGCTCAGGATGTTTTTAATCGCAGCCAGGCCTTTTTCACTTTGCATATCAAACCCCATAGCCCTTTCAAAGGCGGCGCTGTGCCCGGGCATATCAATTTCGGGCACCAGTGTAATGAAACGGTCGTTGCAATAGTTGATTAATTGTTTCATTTCATAAATGGTATAATATTGCCCTTTATTCCGGGTCATAAACTGCGGGTCGGTCAATTGCGGATACCGCTTAATCTGCAAACGCCAGGCTACATTTTCGGTCAGGTGGAAATGAAATACATTCAGCTTATAGCGGGCCATCACGTCGATCTGTTGTTTGATATGATCGACAGTTTGAAAGTTCCTCCCGACATCCACCATGTATCCCCGCCAGGTAAAGGCCGGCCAGTCGGTGATATGACAACCGGCGATGACGGTGGGATGTGCGACGTCCGTCACCATGAGTTGCCGGAGCGTCTGAATACCGTTAAAGATCCCGTGTGGCGTATTCGCGGTAATCGAGACCTTGTTTTCTGTCACATTGATCCGGTAAGCCTCCTCAGGATGAAGCGGGACCTTTAGATTGCCCAGCTTTAGTTCAATCACCGGGGGGTGTGTGCCGGCAGGCTGCTGCCGGATAGCGGCTTTTATTCCTTTTTTCTCCAGGATATTTTGCAGATCGGCCGCTACTTTCATCAGGGAAGGATCTTCTGCGATGATCGCCTTGCATTTCCCCGGGGGAAAGTACGCCCCTGTCCATTTTAATTGTTGTGGGAGCGGAATGAGTGAAGGTCTTTGCGGGGAATGACCAGCGGAAGCGGATTTAAGCGGCTGGGATTGCGATTGCCCCAGGACAGTGGATGGGAATCCACTGATGAAAAGAGCACCTAAAAACAGCCATGCAAGATGTTTCGCTAAATGATCTAAGTGTCCTGTGAGATTCAGAAAATGTAGGGACCGGGTTGTCATGTCTTCTTTATTTGTGATGATGTTTTGCCTGTTTCGATTTATTTCCACTTTAGGACCTTAAATACGATCTGGGAGTACCCTTTTCTTTCGTATAATACGCCCACCTTATGCTTAGCGGTCTTTACAATGTCCGAATAGGCAGTGCTTTCACCCCGCTTGTCGACAAGGTATTTCTTTGGCCATGTCTTTCCGCCATCCAGGCTCATGCGCAAAGTCAGGTTCTGTCGCCCGGTGGTGTCATCATTATTGCAAAAAGCCAGGATGCTCTTATGGTGTTTCTCTCCGATATTTAAGAGGCTCCCCTGACAAACCGGGTCTGGCAAATGATGATCATAGTAAGTGGTGTCCCAATGAACGCCACCGTCGTGGCTGATGGCTACGATCCTGCATTTGGGATTTCCTTTCTGGTTGCGCATGTTCATCATCAGTGCATTGCCACATAATTCCGCCGCCGTGGCTTCGTTGCTCCCGGGAAAACTGATGGGCTCGCTTAAATGAAATGTCTTGCCGTGGTCGTCTGTATAAAAACCATGCGCGTGGTAGTCTTCGAAATGCGGCAGCGGATCTCCGGCGGAATGATTGGCTGCCACGTAAATGCGGCCTTTATATTTTCCGTGGCTGAACTGCATCGCGTGGCCGGGGGTATTGGCGTAAGAACGCCATCCCTTTTGTTTTACCTGGGCGGTAATGTTGACCCCACCAGACCAGGTAGCGCCACCGTCGGAAGATGTTTTGTACCATACCTGGCGGGAGCCATGTCCCGATCGTATTTTTCCTTCGGGCTGATCCCCTGTATTGTAAAAAAGAAAGATTCTTCCATTTGGATAGGCCGGGTCCGTCAGGTCTGCTACCGGGGCCGAATTGCCTGCCTGCAACGCACCATTATCGACGATTACTTTCAAAGCGGACCATGTTTTGCCATGATCAGTGCTGCGTTTCATGACGATGTCTACGTTTCCAAAATCAGCGGCGCCATCCACCCTGCCTTCGGCAAAAGCCAGCAAATCGCCATTCGCGAGAGAAACAATGGCCGGGATACGGTAACTTTGATAGCCGTCCCTGCCTGCAACAAACACCGGTGTGGCCGGATGTTGTGCTGCGGCCATACTCAACAGACAGCATAGTGCAAATAAGGTCGATAATAATCTTTTCATTTTGTTATTTTACTCTTGTTATTTTACGCTTATCATAAACGTACTGGCAGGCAATCTTGCGCCGTTTACCAGGTTCGCCCGGGTAAACGGCTTCCAGCCATAAACTACTTTTTTGATTGCCTGCTTTTCCGGAATACTTATATACACTTTGTCTTCCCTGATCTTCGCGGTAGCCGGTACCAGGTACCCGCTGCCGTTGATTATTTTAAAACCCTGCAGGGGTTTTCCATCGGCCGTTGTTAATCCTTTGTTCTCCGAAAAGGTGATCTCGATCTGGCTTCCTTTTCTGATGGCCGCTGTCACCAGGGGCCCTCCCGGGACCACGTCCTTTTTCCCGTAGCTGTCATGCAAAGCCAGGCGTGCCAGCCTCAGGCCCACCGGTTTTTTATCGGTATAATGTACATTGGTGGGATCCCCCAGATCGCTTGTAACGACCATTCCCGTGTGCGGAACTATTTTCAGCAGCTTTCTTTGCGTATCCCTGAAATAATTCCAGGATGGCCGGTCAATACTGGATAACTGGACATAATAAAAAGGGAAATCATAGCCCCATGCGTCCCGCCAATCCTTTACAAGAACAGGGAATAATTTACCGTAGAGCTCGGCGTTTTCGGCGTCGCTGGCCCCCTGGTACCAGATGACGCCTTTAATGGGGAACTGCGTGATCCTGGCGACACCGGCCTCAAAATTGAAACAGGGATCATAAGGGTGTCTTTGATAGGGAGACTCCGCGTTTTTTAGATTGACCGCCGCCCTTTGCCGGCACCATTCCATGATATAATCCGAATGCCGCCAGTCATGCAACGCCGGCTCAAACAAGGGATGGGCCTCTATGGTCAGCCGGTCGAGCCAGGAAATTTGCGGTGAACCACCGACAGCAAGCTCGATCAAGCCAACCGGTACCTGCTGTTCCTGC
>DASULB010000344.1:0-41484 GCA_036278455.1 Chitinophagaceae bacterium
TGCGGCTCCCCATCCAAAAGATTCACCGGTGTGGACACCCCATGATAAACCTCTTTCAGATTGACGAGCTTTCCGCCGAAAGATTCACCGATAGCCTGATGGCCCAGGCAGACGCCCAGGATGGATTTGCTGGCGGCATACGCTTTGATCAAAGGCAGCAGCAAACCTGATTCCTGCGGAATCCCCGGTCCGGGCGATAAAATGATCTTATCATAGGGGGCAATCTCCTCTATCGTAAGGGCATCATTGCGATACACATCCACCTTTTCACCGGTGATGTATTCCACCAGGTGGACCAGGTTATAGGTGAAGGAGTCATAATTATCAAAAACCAATATCTTCATGGTTGTTTTTCTTTAGTGTGTAAGGACCGATGGATAAGGGAGCCGGCGGCTTCCTGTTCCTGACTATTCGACTTCAAATTTCTTCAGCGAGCTTCAGGGCCTGTTTCAGTGCGTTTAATTTGTTATTTACTTCCTGCAATTCGGATTCGGGAACAGACTGGGAAACGATGCCGGCACCCGCCTGGTAGCGCAGCGTATTGTCTTTACTTTGCATGGAGCGGATCATAATGGCATGGTTAAAATCACCATTGAACCCCACAAAACCGATGCAGCCCGCGTAAAATCCACGACGGGAAGGTTCATATTCCTGTATGAGTTCCATGGCTTTGTATTTGGGTGCTCCCGACAGGGTCCCGGCTGGAAAGCAGGCCGCCAGCAGCGCGAAGGGGTTTGTCTTTTCCGGAAGATCTCCGGTCACTTCGCTTACCAGGTGGATCACATGGGAATAATAATGCACCTTGCGATATTCAGTGACCCGAACGTCTTTCGCAAAACGGCTCAGGTCATTCCTTGCCAGGTCGACCAGCATCACATGCTCGGCATTCTCTTTAGGATCATGCAGCAATTTCTCCGCCAGGGCAATATCCTGTTTGTTATCTCCGGTACGCTTCAGGGTCCCGGCAATCGGGTGGATGATCGCTTTATCACCCTTGATGATCAGTTGGGATTCCGGTGAAGATCCCATCAGCTTATAGTCGCCATAGTCAAAATAAAACAGGTAAGGAGACGGGTTGATGGAACGCAGGGCACGGTAGACATTGAACTCATCCCCATGGAACTTCCGCTGGAAGCTCCGTGAAAGGACCAGCTGAAAGACATCACCGCGGTGGCAGTGTCCTATCCCTTTTTCGACGAGCTGCTTGTAATCCGCATCACCCATGTTACAGTCTTCCTGGTCCTCCGCGTGAAAGGGGTAAACCGGACAATCCTTGATCCGGATGAGTGTTTCTATCTGTTCGAATTCGCTTTCCACACCGTCCACCACATTCTCGCACAAATACAGTTCGTTCTTGAAATGGTTGATGGCGATGACATATTGATAAAACCGATAGCGCAAAAGCGGGATGGCGCCCTCACTTGCTTTCCCGTTTTTCATCTCCAGGGATTCAAAAAAGTGAATGGCATCATAGGAAGTGTAACCAAACAATCCCTGCGATACGGGAACCGGTGATGCGCCATCAGGTTCAAAACCCTGCAGGAACGTTAACAGATCTTCCGGCACCAGGCTTTTGGTTCCCAGTTCCTTGCGGACCACTTTTTCATCCGGATATTTATATTCCAGCATATCCTTGTTGATCTCCATCCCCGCGATGGGCTTGATGCAGATATAGGAAAAGCTGTTTTCAGCCGAGTGATAATCTGAGCTTTCAAGCAGTACCGATCCGGGGAACTTGTCGCGGATCCTGAGATAGATCCCCACGGGGGTATAAAGGTCCGCCAGCATTTTTTTGTATCGGGTCTTTACCTTGATCTTGGGCATGTTTTATCAGTTTTTTGGTGACCTTAATCTGCGGGCTAAAGCCTTGCCCTTTCATTTTTTGCACTTCTGAACCCTGACGGTGGGCTAAAATCAAAAAAGCCCGCTGTGTTCAGCGAGCCTCTTACTTTAATGTTATTGATCAGGTACAATCATGGCTTCCTTACACAGCTTTCCCTATGGATTATGTGCCACCACCAATGATTATATGAAAAAATCTGCTTCATTTATGACTGCAAAATTTGGAAACAAATTCGGATTTTCAAAATTTTTCTTCAAATATCTTTACAGCACCCCTTTTGTGCTGGGCAGCGACATGTTGTTTACGTCCCGTTTAACGGCCATCTTGATGGCTTTGGCAAACGCCTTGAAGATGGCTTCTATCTTATGATGTTCATTACTGCCCTCGGCCTTGATATTGAGGTTGCATTTAGCCGCGTCCGAAAATGACTTGAAAAAATGAAAGAACATTTCGGTGGGCATCTCCCCTATTTTCTCCCGCGAAAACGTGGCGTCCCACACCAGCCAGTTTCTGCCGCCAAAATCAAGCGCCACCTGCGCCAGGCAATCGTCCATGGGAAGACAAAAGCCATAGCGTTCTATCCCGCGTTTATCCCCTAAAGCGCTGGCGAACGCCTCTCCGAGCGTAATGCCGACGTCTTCGATGGTATGGTGTTCGTCAATATGAAGATCCCCCTTCACCCGGACGGTCAAATCCATATTTCCGTGCCGGGCGATCTGTTCCAGCATATGATCGAAAAAGCCTATCCCCGTCAGGATATCCGCCTGCCCGCTGCCTTCCAGGTTGAGCGACACGGTGATCTTTGTCTCCTTGGTGTTCCTGGTTTGGGTAACACTCCTTTCACCCAGCCTGAGGAATGCATATATCCGGTTCCAGTCCGTGGTCTCCAGGGCTACGGATGCCCGTAACTCTTCGGAGGCGACCGTGACTTCATCCCCGCCTTTCCCCCGGCCGTCATTCAACCAGATCGCCTTGCAACCCAGGTTACGGGCTAATTCGACATCCGTGATCCGGTCCCCGATGACAAAGGAATTTTTCAAATCGTATGCGGGGTTATTAGTGTAGTTCTCCAACATAGCCGTTCCGGGCTTTCTGCGGGGATCATGGTCTTCAGGCAGGCTGGCATCAATAAAAATGCCTGCAAAGTGCACCCCTTCATTTTCAAACGACCGTATAATCATGTCCTGGGCCGGCCAAAAGGTGTCCGCCGGAAAGGAGGGCGTACCCATGCCGTCCTGATTGCTCACCATCACCAGCTCAAAATCCAGCCTGGCAATGGCCGCCATTCCCTGAAATACCTTTGGGTAAAATTCCAGTTTCTCCAGGCTGTCGATCTGGTGGTCTTCCGGCTCCAGGATCAACGTGCCGTCCCGGTCTATAAATAAAATACGTTTAGCCATCTGCTTATATAATGATCTGATTATCTTTCAGCTGTTCAGAAGATCCCGCTCTCTATTTGGATTACCGTCCAGAACCATTCCTTCACCCGCACACAAAGTTAAGATGGAGAGAAACCGGGAAAGCCGGTTTCCGGTATCCCCCGGTACCTTCAAAATTACAAAATCGTACCTATTTCCGACATCGCTTTTAACAAAGCCGCGTTTTCAGGTTCTGTGCCGACGGTGATCCGCAAACACCCTTCACAAAGGATCACCCGGCCCCTGTCCCGGACAATGATCCCCTGCTCCACCAATGTTTCATATATTTTCCTTGACTGTTTCATCTTTACCAACAGGAAATTGGCGTCGCTCGGATAAATGGACTCCACCAGCGGCAGCGCCGTGAGTGCCGAGGCCAGCTTATCCCTTTCGGCTACCAGTCTCAATATCCAGCCATTTACCTGGCCGATGTTCTCCAGCGCCTCCAATGCCAGTTCCTGGGAAGCCTGGTTGATGTTATAAGGCGGCTTTATTTTGTTTAATACTTCTACCACGGGCAGGCTGCTAAAGATCATGCCGATGCGCAACGCGGCCAGCCCCCATGCCTTCGAAAGGGTCTGCATCACCACCAGGTTGGGGTATTCGGTCAGCTCGCCTATGAAGGATTTCTGTTGTGAAAAATTGATGTAGGCCTCGTCAATGACCACCAGCCCTTCAAAATTATTCAGGATCAGTTCCACATCCTCACGGTACAGGGAATTGCCGGTCGGGTTGTTGGGAGAGCATAAAAAGATCATTTTGGTGTGGCCGTCCACCGCCGCCGCAATGCCGTCAAGATCCAGTTGAAAATATTCCGTGAGACTGACCTTGCGCGGCGCGATGTCGTTAATGTGCGCGCTGACTTCGTACATGCCGTAAGTGGGCGGGCAAACAATGACATTGTCCTCCCCCGGGTTGCAAAAGGCACGATATAACAGGTCGATACACTCGTCGCTGCCATTACCCAGAAAAATATGGGGTGCGGGCACGCCCTTGATCCCGGCGATCTTATCCTTTAACTTCCGCTGCAGCGGGTCGGGATAGCGGTTATAATTCCGGGGCAAGGGGGAGCCATAACTGTTTTCATTGGCATCCAGGAAGATGGATGCCGCTCCGCTAAACTCATCCCTGGCGGACGAATAGGGTTCCAGTTGTTTAATATTCGGCCTGATGATCTTTTCTATATCGAACATTCCAGTAATTTTTTTAACCTGCGTAACAAGGTTTTCGTTCAATGTGAGGTCCTGATGGTCACTGCCCTTTTATGGGCTTCAAGGCCCTCGGCCGCCGCCATTTCAGCTACGATCGGGGCAATCAGCGCAAGTCCTTCGGGTGATAACCTCTGATAGGTAATCTTTCTGACGAAGCTGTCCAGGGAAACCCCGCTGTAGGCGCTGGCGAAACCATTGGTGGGCAGTGTATGGTTCGTTCCCGATGCATAGTCCCCCACGCTTTCCGGAGAATGATTTCCCAGAAATACCGAACCCGCGTTGAGGATCCTATCGGCGACGTCCTGGTCGTTCTTGCAGGCGAGGATCAGGTGTTCGGGGGCATAGGCATTGACCAGCCCGACAGCCATCTCCAGGTCCTTTACCACGACAGCCTTACTGGCTGACAAGGCCTGCGCGGCAATGTTTTTCCGGGGCAGCGCCTCCAGTTGCACGCTGATCTGCGCCTCGACCGCTTCCACGACCTTTTCATCGGTAGTGACCAGCAGCACCTGGCTGTCTATCCCATGCTCCGCCTGTGACAACAGGTCCGCGGCCACAAATGCCGGGACGCAGCTCTCGTCCGCCAAAACGGCCACTTCCGAAGGACCCGCGGGCATATCGATGGCCGTTCCCTGCCTGTTCACCAGTTGCTTGGCACAGGTGACGTATTGATTGCCCGGACCAAAGATCTTATTCACTTTCGGCACGCTTCCGGTACCATAGGCCATCGCGGCGATGGCCTGCACCCCGCCAATCTTGTATATTTTGGTAACCCCCGTCAGTCTGGCAGCATACAGCATGACAGGGTTGATCTTCCCGGCTGAATCGGGCGGTGTGCAAAGGATGATCTCGCGGCATCCGGCCAGCCGGGCAGGTATCGCCAGCATCAGGATCGTCGAAAACAACGGCGCCGTTCCACCGGGGATGTACAAACCCACTTTCTCAACAGGCACCGACTTTCGCCAGCACGCCACACCCGGCATGGTTTCAATGACCCGGACCTCGTCCCGCTGCGCTGCATGAAATTTTTCAATATTGTCCTTCGCCTGCCCGATAGCCGCTTTTAATACCGCATCTACCGCGGATACCGCGGCTTCGATTTCCGCTTCTGTCACCAAAAGATCGCTGAAAGACGCTTTATCGAACTTCAGCGTGTATTTTCTGACGGCCTCATCTCCGTCCTGCTTCACATCAGCTAAAACAGCCTGCACCGTTGACTCCAGGGATGCCGTATCCATCAGGGGGCGTTTCACGATTTCCTCCCAGGTGTCAGGGTCAGGATATTTGTATACGTTCATAATGGGTGCTTTAATTGTATTTTCGTCTGCGTTTTCGTATGCACTTTCGTCTCTGTCCGAATGGCTCAGAGGATCATCTTTTCAATAGGAACGACCAGTATTCCCTGCGCGCCGTTTAATCTGAGTTTCTCAATGACCTCCCAAAAATCGTTTTCATCCACCAGGGAATGAATGGCGCTCCATCCCTGGTCGGCCAGGGGCAGTACGGTCGGGCTTTTCATGCCGGGCAGCAGGCTACAAATAACCTCCACTTTGTCATTGGGTGCGTTCAATACAATGTACTTGTTATTCTTCGCCTTTCTGACTGCCTGGATACGAAAGATCAGTTTCCGCAACAGGTCCACCTGTTCAGGAGAAAGCTTTTTGTCCGCAATCAGTACAGCTTCTGATTTCAGGATCACTTCAACTTCCTTCAGCCCGTTCATGAACAAAGTAGATCCGCTGCTGACCAGGTCACAGATGGCCTCCGATAAACCGATGCCGGGGGCGATCTCCACCGAGCCGCTGATCTCATGGATATCCGCCCGGATGTTACTTTTTTTCAGGAAGTCCGATACAATGACAGGGTAGCTGGTGGCAATGCGCAGCCCATTGAGGTCTGCTGCGCCATGGTATTCCTTTCCCTTGTTGATGGCGACCGACAAGCGGCATTTGCCAAAACCCAGCTTCTCCACCTCATTCACCTGCTTCCCTTTTTCCAGCACGACATTCTGCCCCACGATGCCTACATCCGCTACCCCATCCTCCACATACTGAGGGATATCGTCATCGCGCAGAAAAAACACCTCCAGTGGAAAATTGCTGGCCTCTGTTTTCAGCTTGTTTACGCCGTTATTGATATCAATACCGCATTCTTTAAGTAATTTCATGGAATCATCATGCAGGCGACCGGATTTTTGAATGGCCATTCTCAACTTTGTCATTATGGGTGCTTTTCAAGTGATAAAATAAGAAAAATAAAAAAGGCATACCTTGTATGGTAAGCCTCCAGTGAATCCTTTATTGTTTGTTACACAAATTCATCCCGGCTCACCTGACAGGCAAGTATGATGGTGATGATAGATGTGCAATTTCCCTTTCATAACGATGGTGCAAAAGTAGGCATAGTATTTTAATTTTAAAAGATATTTATGCTTTTCGGGAGATGCCGCTCATGGAAAAGGCTTATCCGGGGGGCCGGAGGCCCTTTGGACAAGGCGTTTACGGATGGCTTACCCATACAGCTGCGAAAGGGCCGCACGCCTTATAAGGAAGGGCATTCATCCTTTTTTTTGAACAACCCCTTGATGACCAGTCCTACGTATGCGCCCCCTTTCGCCTGGTTCCGGAAAAGCCATCCCAGGTCGTGCACCCCGGCCACCAGTGGGCCAAGACGCAAGGCTGCGCCCGCCATCAGGCTGCCATGCACGTTGAGATACAGGGGTGCATACACCCCAAAACGCTTCACCTCCCACCTGGGCGTCAGCATCAGGTAGCTGTCCTGTCTTATCTTATAATCCACGCCCGGAACCAGAAATGACATGTCCAGGACCAGCCGGGCATTCACATAGAAGTGCGTACCCAGGTTCTTATCCACATTGATACGCAGCGCGGTGGGAAGGGACACTGAAAACGCTCCCGGCCACTTCTCCAGGACGGCCATCGTCGCCAGCGTATCATTGAAGGATTCCAACGTGGAGACCGAATCGGTCAACCGGGTCAGGCGTTCCACCGCGGGTCGTCCCCGCGGCCCCTTGAGGACAACACTTTGATCTCCCAGCGGGTATTTCAGGCGGCCAAGATCCGTCAACGCCACTTCCAGTTTCCAGTCATAGCCCGCGGGATCATCATTCGTAAAACCGGCTATGACGGTTTGCTTTTTGCGTACATAGGTAATGCCCAGATCAATGCCGGGTGAAAACGGCGCGCCGTTCATCAATGTCTTTACGGTCTCCCCGGAGCTCTTACCATCCAGTTCCTCCAGGTTTTTGGAATAACCATAGCGGCCCGATGCCATGGTAAATGCCAATTGGCCGGGGTTCGTGGACTTATCCAGCGCCACGCTTACCGCATCCAGGTCAACGGCGACCGCCGATATGCCTTTCAGTAACTTCAGGGTGGCGCCGGCAGTGAACCTTTCCGTGGGGTTATCCAAAATGACGGTAGAGGCCGTCACATACCACTCCATCCACTGCTGGTCGACCACACGCCCCTGCCCGATGGTGTTAAAAACATTTTCCTGCAGGAAGCTGCCCATGGTTGTCATGGAATCCTCATACAAATAATCCAGTTTATCTACATAAGTAGTGCTGTGCAGGTTCCATCCGGCGCCCACTACGATATTTTTTTGCCGGGGCCAGCGAAACAGGAAGTTCAACAAGTGTACATCCGCCTGGAGATTTCCCCAGCGTTTGGACGCACCGGTCAGGAAGTAGCCATTAGCGCCCTTTCCGCTCCCGTTCAGGGTAACCGGGCTGAATGCATAGATGTTGTTGTTCCAGAAAGAATTAAGGCCCACGACCTCCACCCCCCAGCGGTAAGGCATATTGGCTCCGGCGGCGGGCTGGACCGCGGTGTTGACGATGCTGCCATATATGCTTCCTTCCAGCGCACTGAATTGCTGGGCACTGCAAGGAATGATGCCCATAACAAGAACAAGAACAGATATAACGTGGATTTTTTTCATTGCACACGGTGCCATTTGCGCTACAATTTACAAAACGAAACCACAAGCGGTAAAACAATTATTCCACCAGTAAAATCTTCCTCGCCAATCCACTAGCCGGTTAAACCAAAGGCCCTCATCCGGCCTTCCGCAGTTCATCTCTCAAGGCAGGTAAAGGCGGTCGCCTTTCATACAACTCTGATACCAGCTCCTCCACAGGGACTTTAAACATCTTGTCCCCGGAGGCCATCTTTAAGGCTTCGGGGACCTTTTTATATCCCTCCCGGTTCTTTTCGGTTTTTAAGGCGGCGGGAATTACCTTTGAAATGATCCTGAAACCTCCCTCAGGGTCATGCGGCCAGCGTGCCGGAGCGGAGCCAATCGTCGGTAGACCGGCTGGTGGCAGGCGACAGACGTGGCCTGATCCGTCTGGAATAGCCGTCCGGGCAGAGAAGGATAAGCCATAAACCTTCATAAACGCTAATCTCTTCACCCCAAAACCTATACGAGCAAGGCCAGCCGCCTCCGGAGCCTTCCGCGGGTAAGGGGAACTGCGCCTTGTCCGGCTGGTGGAGACCGGCGGTGACATCGAACCGGGAACTGTTCTGAATCGCCGGGATAGGGAAAAAAAACTAAAAACCAATAGGATTCTCATTAACTTAGAATTTAACCTTAAGCAGAACCTAAACCCCATTCACTATGCAATATCTGCTTAAAAGAGAATGGCTGAAAGAAGGACCCATCCTGTCGGTAATACTAAAGGAATATTTACAAAATAGGCGATCCCGGGTTTTTTTAGGTAAGGACAAGTACTTGCAAGCGAAAATGACTTTCGCATCTTGATGAGTTGGCGGCCATTTTAAGCAACACCCTAAAAATCAGACAGATGCAATGAACAAATCATTTGTCTTGTCCTAAAGTAGCCTGACGATTCGTTTTTTACCAATTGTTAATTGTCAAACGTTTATTTTTATTGTCCTTTGCAAAAAAAAGAAATGGGGAATAAAAAAGTATTACTGACAGGCGTAACGGGATTTGTAGGTTCTCACACCGCCATTCAACTTTTGAACAAAGGTTATGAAGTTATAGGAACACTGCGAAGCAACGACAGGATAAATTCTATTAAGGAAACTATCAGCAAACACACGGCTAATATCGACAACCTTGCCTTTTCAGAAGCTGACTTGAACGACAGCAATGTTTGGTTTGAACTTACTAAGAATGTAGATTACGTTCAGCACATCGCTTCCCCATTTCCACGAGCGTTACCCAAACATGAAAACGACCTTATCATTCCTGCAAAAGCGGGAACGCTGAATGTTCTGAAAGCTGCCGCTTCAAACAATGTAAAGCGAGTGGTGATGACTTCGTCTTTGGCGGCGGTTGTTTACGGAAAAACAAAAAGTGAATTTAACAGCGTGTTTACCGAAAGCGATTGGAGTGACGAAACAAAGAAAAAGGATACAACACCTTATATCAGGAGCAAAACAATCGCCGAAAAAGCTGCGTGGGATTTCATTAAACATAATAATTCAGGCTTGGAGTTGGTAACAGTTTGCCCCGGAGCAATTTTAGGAACAGTTTTAGAAAAAGATTTCGGCACGTCTGCCAATATAATCATTACACTGTTGGACGGCAGTCTCCCTGCGTTACCTAAAATTGAATTTGACATAGTCGATGTTCGTTCTGTTGCCGATTTGCTGATTAGAGCAATGGAAATCCCACAGGCAGCGGGAAACAGATACATTGCTTCTTCGGGACATTTGACTTTTAAAGGAGTCGCCCAAATCCTGAAACAGCACTATCCCGACAGGAAAATACCCACTTCAGAACTTCCGAATTTTATTGCCCGGCTATTTTCTATTTTTCAACCATTGCTGAAACCTGTTTTGATTGAGCGTGTGGAAAGAAAAACCGAAATTAGCAAGGCGAAAAACGAATTAAAATGGCAACCTTTGTCGCCACAAGAAGCTGTCATAGCTTGTGCCGAAAGTATTATTGAAAACGGATTAGTGAAATAAATGGAAAAACTGAAATCAGCATTGCGCTTTGGAGGCATTCTGTCAAAGAATGATATTGACAAAGTCGCCTCTTCTTTTAATTTAAAAAAGTTGAAAGCAGAGGAACATTTTCAGAAATTTCAACAAGTGGCAAATGAAA
Organism: Chitinophagaceae bacterium; assembly: GCA_036278455.1. Classification (GTDB taxonomy): domain Bacteria; phylum Bacteroidota; class Bacteroidia; order Chitinophagales; family Chitinophagaceae; genus FW021-bin31. The sequence continues at coordinate 10,575 of DASULB010000344.1, forward strand.
TTGCTTTTGTAGATAGTGGTATTCTTCGTGTGTATGGAGTAGATTCAAAGGGAAATGATGTCAGCAAGTATTTCGTAAGAGAAGATCAGTTTTTTTTTGATTTACAAAGTTATTATTCGGCAAAGCATGCAACGGAGGCTATCCAGGCAGTAGTGAATAGCGAACTTTACGTCATTCACACATTCGTGATTGAAGAACTACTCAATGAAATCCCTCACTTATACATTTTCCTAAAATCCATAACCGAAGCAACTTTGCTGAACAAAATTAAAGACAATGATTTTTTGAATTTCGGAAGTGCAAAAACAAAGTATCTCGAATTTGTGGAACGCTATCCTGCAATGGCACAGCAAGTGCCACAACAATACATTGCCTCTTATTTGAAAATCACACCACAGTCATTAAGCCGTATAAGAAAAGAATTGGCAAAAAAGCAGGGCAACCCATAACGATTGACATACTGCAAGCAACTAACCCCCATATTGACAAAAGGAAAACTGCAGATAATGGTGGAATCCATACACGGCCTTATTCACCCGTCACCCGTCCAATCCGCACTGCCTCATAAAATCATTGGTAAAGACTCTTCGGGTAGGCTCATCCAGTAAGGCATGTCTGCAACTGATCCAGGAATCAACGTTCTCATCACCATACATCTTCCTGAGCAGGGCAGCATTCAGCACGAAATTGAGTTTACCCCAATGCAATTTGAAGGGGATATCCGCCGCTTCAAGGCCACTCCAGACTTTTTGAAAGAATGATCTGGATACTTCCGCATCCACGCCGTCCATTTCCAGCACACAGGTATGTTCAAACTTTGTGAAGCCCAGCGTAGCTTTCGTTCCTTTCACAAAGCGGCATGCGAGCGCGCCGGGAAAGGGCGTCTTTTTGTTTGCTTCCAGAATGATGTCCAGCACTTTGTCTATATCCTCCATCGCGATCGCCGTTGCCGCACTGGCCGCCTTTCCCCTGAAACGCGTATTGATAAAGATCTCTCCCAGCGTCCCCAGTGCGGGTCCGTTCGCTTTAAAGGCAAGCGGGAACAACTTATTGACAAGCGGCGGCACAAGCAATGGGGTAATGGCGCCCAGCTTATCGAGAATGGTTTCAATCACACCGAGGGTATCATCGCCGTACATAAAGCCGCTGTCATCCCTCGGGGTGCGCGGATAATCATCCCGGTAAGGGGTCTTGTACAAAAGCCTTACATACACGCCTTTTTCAGCGCTGTCCCTTTTGAAATCATGTGGGTTAACAATCATTTCAAGATGATATAACTTCTTCACCGGATCATCTATGGGAATCGGCATCACCGGCGCCAGTGCTGAAAAGTCAAGCGCCGAGACGACCTTTATCAGGGCGTCGTTATAAGGAAGCTTATCCAACCGGTACTCCTCCAGCAGGAACACGGGATCGGTTTCCATCATGACCCCGTTGATAAACCCAAAACTGCCAAAATTTATCAGCGCCGCGTAAAACATGGCATCATCCCTTATTAGTTCGGCGCCGAGCCAACTGATAAAATCGGGGGACGCCACGGGTGCCGAGGCGCGTTCTATCCAAACATGCCGGTCAGGCCCCGTGATGATATGGAGACCCACGATACCATCATGGATGGCCCCTACCTTGAATGCAGCACCATGAGTGCCCGTGGAGAAACCACCTACAATGGATTGTCCGTTGCTGCCGCCGCAGGTTTTCATGGACCGCCCCTTTTCCCGCAGCGTACGGTGCAGTTCAAAGATGCTTACGCCGCACTGTACAAAAAAAAGATCTTCTGATTTGCCGCCTTGCTGACGGTATTCAGGCGCCACAAAGGAATCATGCATCCAAAAAGCAAGACGCAGCGATTTGGTATCTATGAGGCCATCCTGGCAAACGGCTACGGTCGAGAAGGACCAGCCATTTCCCAACGCGCGCAGATGCAGATCATGTTGAATGGCATTGTTAATCAGCCATTGAAAATTGGCGGTAGTGGCATGATATCCCTGTTCATCTGACACGCCTTCGGGAATTTTCAGTGCAAAACAGGCCTGGGGGTTCAGGTGTACGGTAAAGTTCTCATGCCCATTGGTCCACTTTGAAATGGGCAGCGGTTCGATTCCGGCGGGAAGGCTCATAACAGGAGATTTAGGTTTCAGATTATTGGTCATGCCCGAGGTCTCCGGGAGACACGGGCGGCGGTGCGCAGTCCCACCTGACCTTCACGGGTACCACAACGCCCAATGTCACCGCTGACAGCAGTATAAAACCGATGTTGGTCTTTACTTCCACCATGTTGAGGTGATTGAAGCCCGCATCACAACCGGGGTTGAAATCCTTTGGCTGCACCAGCCCCCAGGCATAAGTCCATAAGACCTTTTGATGCAGGGGATTATTGGCAAAACTGTTAGAGTCATATTCGGTGACGATGCGCGGGCCAATGGCGCATCCCTGGAACAGGAAAGCGAAAATCAACAGTGCCAGGCATAATTTAAGGAAGGTGGACGGGTGGCCATCGGAAAGGGAGTGTGGCTTATTCACGGCAGTAATTTTAAATAAAGATAATAAATTAAATGAATATAAAAAACTAATATCCATTCCCTTCCCGTGGACCCATACCACTCATTCCCTTTGCAGGAAAGGCCATCCGGTGAAGATGAATTGCTCTTCCGGTCACCCTGAGCCCTGGCCCTGCGGCTGCCGGTGACCGGAAAGTAAAATCGGCACTTCCTCCATCAAAAGGAATGGACGGGGAAAGATTACAAAAACGTTGATGCGGGCAGGTGACACGGTCCATTTCCCATGAGAAGGGAACCATGTATCTTTGCGAGGCGATCAGTGAGAGGGGTATGCAAGGATACCCTCTATCGAACGGCGAAAACGTCGCGGGGGAGTCAAACCAACAGATCAGCATACGCGCATATTGGCAGAAGGTGAGATGTAACAGGCATCCGTGATACCTTGAAGAATTCTTCCCGTTGGCCAATAGCAAAGGGCAACACGCATGCGGCCATATCAAAGAATTACCGCTAAACACCCGGTAGCGGGAGGTGGACGGGAAGCCCTTAAAAACAGTTTTCAACTATAGAGATGAAATATCGTATACCATGCCTTGCAGGAACCATCATCATCGCGATGCTGATGGTCCTGTCCTGTAACCAACATAAAAAAAATGAAAACAGCCAGATCATCCGGGAAGGGAACGCACTTGCCAAAGTATATTGCGCCAGTTGCCACGAATATCCTTCCCCGGTGCTGTTGGATAAAGAGACATGGAGAAAGGGTGTATTACCGGTCATGGCCACCTTCATGCACCTTCGTTACGTGGGCGATAGTATATTACCGGAGTCAGCCTCTGTCATTGCCAGGGATTCGGCTGTCCTGCCTCCGGCAGTCAGTATTTCCGCCGCTGATTTTAAAAAGATCGAAGCTTTCTACCTGGCCGCAGCGCCTGACTCGTTGCCTGCCCAGAAAAGACCCGGCAGCATCTCGGATTCCCTGAATCTTTTCACGGTTGTCACCCCCGGGAATATTCCCGTTCCGCCCACGACCACCGCCATTGCCATTGATCCGGAGCACCACCTTATTTACCAGGCAGATGCCCTGCAGCGGGGGATCAATGTCTTTGATGAACATCTGCGGTTGATCCAGCACATCAAGACGATGAATATCGGAACCGGTTTATGGATCAGGGGAGACACGCTCTGTGTGACAAATATCGGAGAGTTCCATCCCAACCCGGGCCACCTGAACGGCAACATCATGATGGTGACAAATGACAGGGCTAAATTCTCCAAGCCAAAAGTGATACTTGATAGTCTGGACCGGCCTATAGAAAGTGAGGAAGCTGATATTGACCAGGATGGGAAAAAGGACCTGCTGGTCTGTGAATTCGGTTTCCTGCGGGGCGACTTTTCCTGGTATAAAAATATGGGCCGTGGCAGGTACCAAAAAAGAGGCATCCGTTCTATCCCGGGAGCGGAGAAAGCCTACCTGGAGGATGTAAACCATGACGGCAAAACAGACCTTTGGGTGCTATTTGCCCAGGCAAGGGAAGGCATCTCCCTGTTCATCAATAAAGGCCATGGTGTATTTGAAGAACATAAAATATTAACGTTCCCTCCGGCTTATGGCTCCAGTTATTTTGAATTGGCCGACATGAACCATGACGGGAAACAGGACATCATTTATACCTGCGGCGACAACAACGATTATTCAAAAGTACTCAAGCCCTATCATGGTATTTATATTTTTATCAATGAAGGCAACTATACGTTCAAACAGCAATATTTCTTCCCCATACATGGTTGTTACAAGGCAATGGCGGCCGATTTTGAACATAACGGCCGCCCCGATATCGCCTGCATTTCCTATTACGCTGATTATGTCCATCAGCCGCAGGAATCCTTTGTATTTCTGAAAAACCTGGGAAACCTGAAATTCAAACCCTATACCATAAAAGACCTGCCCCGTGGAAGATGGCTGTGTATGGATGTAGGGGACCTATACGGAAACGGCAAACCGGATATCATACTGGGTAATTGCGCCAATCCCTATAAAAACCTGATCCCGCAGCAGGCCGGGTGGGACAAAGCCCCGGCTTTTGTAGTGTTGCAGACAAAATGACCCGGAACAACATGATCCATGGCAAAACACCTGAAATGCAATGCTATGGACTGAACATCCTGGTACCGATAAGATAACATCAGAAGGTAAAAACCGACTCGGTCATCGTAAAGGATACGCCGGATTCGTTTATCGGCCCGCGTCCTACTTCAGTCGGAAAGATAATGTTGTAAATCACTGATGGATTTGATCCCCAGCTTCCGGGCCTGGCTTTGTCGCATCATCAGTGCGTAGGTGTTATTAAAGCCGATCGGCTGCAGCCATTCCAGGTGATACTGCTGCTGAAATTGTGCTTTGACATAATTGAAGACCTTTCTCTTATCTGTGACAAGAGAATCGATTGTCCGTCGCGGCGCTTGCAGGATCACTTCCAGACCGGTACCGGTATATTCGGGATAGAAGTCGATCTGGTCATTGGTGAGTGCGTCAAAGCAGATCTTGGTGCCTCCCAGTCCCGTCTTTGTCGAAACATCCAGGTCCGTATAACCTTTGATCAGCATGGAATAAATATCACTGAGGATATATTGCTCGGAGAATATCTTGGAACCGATCCGGATGGTTCCCCGGTGGCCGTTTCGTGGAGGACGATACAGGTTCTTGCTTTTGAGAAAATTCATGGCCACTTGCTGCGGACTCTTCTTCAGATAATCGACCTGGTAATTCATTTCCGTCATCAGGGAGTCATTAACCTGGCCCGCCAGCAAATTCAGCACGTCACGCAATTCGGGATATTTTTGCAGCACATCCTGTCTTACCAGCGGCGCAGCATAATACGGCGGGAACACGTGCTTATCATCCTTCAGTATCCGCAGGTGAAAAGCCTTGACGCGCCCGTCAGTGGAATAACCGCTGACCACGTCCACCCGCTTTTCCTCGACCGCCTTGTACATGACGGCGACATTGACTACCACGGTGTTGATCTTAAGGTGATAGGTCTTCTTTAAACCGGGGTAGCCATCCGCCCTTCCCATAAATTCGGGCGGGAAACCTGCCAGTAACTTGCTTCCAAGAACAGAAGGAGCAAAATACAGGGAAGATAATACTGCAAATGCGATAAAGGTCGGAATCACCGCAGCTTTTACTTTCGGCAGGTTAATGTGCTGCAACCTGGATAACAAGAAATCAAACAGCAACGCCAGGAGCGCGGCGGGAATGGCGCCCGCCAGGATCATCGAAGTATTGTTGAGCGCAATGCCGCCGAAGATAAACTCTCCCAGGCCGCCGGCCCCGATATAAGCGGCCAGCGTCGCCACCCCTACATTGATCACTGTGGCGGTCCGGATACCGGCAAGTATCACCGGGAAAGCGAGCGGGAGTTCCACCTTCCACAATACCTGCCGGGAGCTCATGCCCATGCCCATGGCCGCTTCTTTTACAAACGCGTCCACTTCCAGGATGCCGGTATAGGTATTTCTGACGATGGGCAGCAGGGCATACAGGAATAAAGCGACTATGGCAGGCCCGGCACCAATGCCCAGGAGTGGGATCATGAAGCCCAGCAGGGCGATACTGGGAATGGTTTGCAGTACCCCCGTGATACCCAGGACAATTCCCGAAAGGTTTCTTTTCCTTGTGATCAATATACCAAGTGGCAGACCAATGACGATGGCAATGCATAAAGACAGGAACGTCAGGCCGGAATGCACGAGCGTTTGCTGTAGCAGTTTACCTGATTCCTGGCTTACAAACTGAAGAAAATCACTCAATGTACCTGCCATTAGGCCTGGTTTATCTTTTGGTGAAAAGCGTCTAATAATTCTCCGATACCCAGGCGGTAATACTGCCCGCTGTTTTCCTCTGAAATGACAATCGTTCTCTCCTTAGCCTTCAGCACGGAAAGCCGTTCAATGGCTTCCAGAATATCAGCATCGCTGCTCAGCATGGCTTCACCATCAGGATGATACGGCTCTAATCGTGGAATGGCGGGCAGGATATCCTTTATTTTTAAGGCACCCAATAACAACTGGAACTTATTGCTGGCAAAGAAATCCCTGACAAAATCATTGCCCGGATGCAATAACAACTCCGCGGCGGTCCCCACCTGCTGGATTTTGCCTTTGTCCATCAGGCAAATCCGGTCACCCAGCTCAAAGGCTTCGGGAATATCATGGGTGACCATCACAATGGTCTTGCCATTGAGCTCATCGAGTTGCGTGAATTCCTTTCTGATCTGGTGACGCGTGATCGGATCAAGCGCACCCAACGGCTCATCCATTAATATGATGGGCGGATTGGCCATTAAGGCACGGGCAAAACCTACGCGTTGCCGCTGGCCGCCACTCAATTGGTCAGGATAAAGCGGCAGATAGGTCTCGGGAGAAAGATGGAATTTTCCCAACAATACCTCCGCCCGTGAGCGCGTTTTCGTCTTATCCCATCCCAGCAGATCCGGGACAACGGCAATGTTTTCAGCAATGGTATAATGCGGGAATAAGCCGATGTCCTGCAGCACATAGCCCATCTGCCGCCGAAGCAGTTCGGGCGCCTGCGCCGCACTATCCTTTCCATTGATCAAGACCACTCCCCTGTCAGGTTCTATCAGCCGGTTGATCATTTTCAGCGTGGTGGTTTTGCCACAACCGCTGGTGCCCAGCAAAACGACTGTTTCTCCTTCCTGTACCGTAAAGGAAATATTACTCACTGCCGGTATGTTGCCGAAACTTTTGCTAAGATTACGGGCTTCAATCATATATCGGTCGTTTTTATTTTCGGATCAAAGTACTCATCCATAACACTATGAACTTTCCTTGCGACAGCGGATAAGCAATAGATGACTGTCCGAATCAATGGCAGGCAAAGAGGAAAATTGGCAAACGTTATCGGAAAGCTGTCTTTTAAAATATCAAACAGTCCCACATTGCCCGCAATCTTAATATTCCGATACCGGTCTATCTTTGCCGCAAAACACCAGTTGCTGATGGGCTGTATGATGTTGTGTAAGTTTCCTCAAATGTTAAAGACTCTGCGTTCACCCGTCTCCCCGCCGGTGTGGTATCATAGATATCAAAAACCGGGGCGGCTTGCCCTTCATTACCAGCATCAGCCTCCAAGGTCACATTATCGACGCCATCCTTTGCTACTACAGCAGCAATATGATAAGGTGTTTCACCTATTGCGGGCAATCTGGTCCGGGTGATACCATATGCCTCCCCTATACCAGGATCGGCATTTTGCCCCATGGACCAGGCGCCCTCAGCAATGCTTTTGTTTTGTTGATCGGATTGGCCAAAAAGGCGATCCTGTCCATTTGGCCTGTCGCCATTGGCTCTTAATTCTGCCCGACCGCTCGCCCCGCCTGTACCTTGAATTATTCCTTCGGCAAAACTCAGACAATCGTTTACAAAGTTAAGACCAGGATCATAGTGATAGGCGGTGTAATTAAAACCAGCGATGTCCCTGCTATTTCCTGTCGGGATGATCAAACGGCCCGGGTGAGGAGCATTACCACCAGCGGCGACGTACAGCTTGGTTGAATCGTCATCGAAGACTACATATTGGTCGTTATCGGAACGCTTTTCGCCTCCCGCTTCGGTATAAAGTTGAATAGGCCGAACATTATTTTCGTGGATCTTTAATCGGCTTGCGTCCTTCTTCTGCAGATATCCTAATTGTCCTTGCCGTTCTTTTCCTTGTAAATTTTCCTTTCTCTGTGCCGTTTTCGCTGTATAATTATCAGCCATCGCTTGGTAGACCCTAAATTGCTTTGCCTGAGGTCCGTTATTTGCCATTTCCCGATAAGCTTGCAATTGCCGCACACGACGGCTGTTATTAATTGCTTTCTGAAACCTTCCCTCAGCAATCATTTCTGGCCTGTCCGGAAGCTGCAATGTCGGTTTGCTGCGACATTGCTGTTTAGCGAAACTGCTTGTGACAGCGTGGTCTCTGCTTTGTTTTGTGGGGTCTGCGTGGGTGTTCATTGGGTACAGCCGTATTTATAAATAAGATATTAGTTCTCTATTGAAGTTCGTAACAGAATTTTGAAATCTTCTGCCCGCGCGTTCAGTCCGATAAATGTACGAAAGTTAATAAAATATTCCGGTGCTGTTGTTTCGATGCCAAGATGGAACACCACTCATATGTAAAAAGTCTTATGAACTATAAAAAACCGAAGCCCAACTGACTTTGTGGTTAACCAATGAGCATAAGATTGTTTTCGAAAAGACTTGGCAATTGAGATACAGAAGAAGAGAAGGAAAAAGAATGGTCTGGTCAATACCTTCCGAAGCCTATCCATGTCTGGAAGGGTCTGAAATCATCGTTGCACTTTATTATGCCTTACAGGGTCATGGGACTTTCCCAGTATCATGCGGCCCCAATGATGTAGATGAAATCTCAGAGGGCTGGTGTTTTAATATCACCCGGATAAGAAAGGCGTTAATCAGGAACAATTTCTTTACTCAACCAGGCTAAAAGTAATTTTAAAGGTGACTTTCCTCTGTTTCCGGATTCAATAAAAAATTTTGCCAATTACGCATTAAAACGCTGCAAAAAAAGGATCCATAAACATAGTGTTTAAAGCCTGTAGCCATCATGAAACTTATTAAACAGGGGCGCAGAACTGCGTGTTACAATAAGGCATAAACGCTATGATGCACAACGAAATAGGGATCTGAATTTGGCGTGTTCGGCACAGGTACTTCCGTAGCTTGTTCCCTTTTATTATCAGGACGGCCTAATAAAGCCTGGCGGCTTATAGTGATGAAGCGCGAGGGATGCCAAGGCATGCAGACAGAAGATTGCTTCAAAATCCAGCAATACACTTGCACCGGGCCGTTTAATCTTTTTATTCAGTTTTTCCCAGGCCTGGTCTCCCAAAAATCTTTTGCCATTTTTTATTCAAAAGCACTGACATTCCTAAGCTGCGCAAAAAGTAGGACCGTCAGACGATTTTTATCCGGTGAACAAAATCCCCGAAATGCTCTCCTGATTGCCTTTCGCTGGAAAATCTTGCAATAACAGCGCCGAGCTCCCGCAAAATATCCGCCTCGGCCAACATTTCCCTGTACAAGGTATTCAGCCGGTCCCCGTTATGGCTCGCACCCAAATATAAATTGTATTTCCCTACCGTCCGGCCAACGAGCCCTATCTCCCCCAACCGGGAACGCGCACAGCCGTTCGGGCAGCCCGTCATGCGGATAGTAATGGCCTCCCGCTCAAGCCCGTTGTCCTTCATGATCAGATCCAGTTTGTCTATTAAGGAAGGCAAATAGCGCTCCGCTTCCGCGAAGGCCAGCCCACAGGTGTTGAGGGCCACGCAGGCCATTGAATTAAGCCGTAACCCGGTAGGGGTGGAATCACCCGGCAAACCATAAGCTTTTAACACCTCCTCTATTGCCGCCTTATTTTCCGGTTCTACATTTCCAATGATCAGATTCTGGTTGCCTGTCAGCCGGAAATCGCCCTGGTGGACGCGGGCCACTTCCCTCAAAGCATCTTTCAGATTACGCTTTTCATCATTTCTGACACGTCCGTTCTCCACAAAAAGAGTGTAAAACCACTTGCCATTGATTCCCTGAAGCCAGCCATACTGATCTCCATTGGTATCAAAGTGATAAGGCGCCACAGGCTGAAGCTCCGCGCCTAACCGATGTTCCAGTTCATTTATAAACCATTCCAGTCCCCTGTCATCGATGGTATATTTGATCCTTGCGTGTTTCCGGTTCAGCCGGTCTCCAAAGTCCCGCTGGATCGCAATGACCGTTTCCGATACCCTGATAATGTCCCCCGGGGGGATAAACCCGATCACATCGGCCAGCCGCGGGTAGGTGCTTTCGTCCCCAAATGTAGCTCCCATGCCGCCACCGACACAAACATTGAAACCTTTAAGTTTTCCCTTTTCTTCAACAACAATAAATCCCAGGTCGCTTGCAAATATATCAATGTCATTATTAGGCGGGGTGACCAATCCGATCTTAAATTTTCGGGGCAGGTACCTGCTCTTGTACAGTGGTTCCTCTTCCTGGTTACCGGCCACCTTTTCCTGGTCCAGCCAGATCTCATAATAGGCCTTTGAACGTGGCTTAAAATATTCGCTCAGCCGGGATGCATAAGCGTAAACCTGCTCATGCACTGCGGACCGGTAAGGATTGGGATTACACATGACGTTCCTGTTCACATCCCCGCAGGCGGCAATGGTCGTAAGCAGCGCATCATTAATCGTTACGATACTCTTCTTGAGGTTCCTTTTGAGGATCCCATGAAACTGGAAAGACTGCCGGGTGGTCAGCTTCAAAGTAGCGTCTCCATAAGCGTCTGCAAGTTCATCGAGTACCAGCCACTGAGCGGGCGTCACCACGCCCCCCGCCGCCCGTACGCGGACCATGAACTGGTACAGCGGTTCCAGCTTCTGCTTTTTTCTTTCTTTTTCCAGGTCCCTGTCCTGTTGCTGATAAGAGCCATGAAATTTCAGGATCTTCACGTCGTCCGGTGGCAAGGAACCGGTTAACGGGTTCTTTAATCCTTCTACGATCCTGCCCCTCAGGTAGTGGCTGTTCTCCTTTAAATGCTCTTCGGGAGAAACCTCCTGTTCCGTAATTACTTCTGTATTCATCCTATAAAAATTGTCATCATCAAATAGCTGCCGGTGCTTCTCCCCGCTAGTAGACATCGGTTTGATAACGATCCGAAGTCTGCAGCTGCTTTACATATTCACCCGCTTTCTCTTCCGTCATACCCCCATACTCCCTGATGATCTTTCTCAGGGTACGGTCGACATCCTTTGCCATATGCCCTTTATCACCGCACAGGTAAAAATAGGCGCCCTCCTCCAGCCAGTCGAACAACTCCCTGCCATGTTCAAGCATTCTATCCTGAACATAAACCTTTTGCTCCTGGTCCCTTGAAAAGGCCACATCGGCCTTGGTAAGTGTCCCTTCCTTCAAATGGCGAATCCATTCCGTCTGGTAAAGAAAGTCTGTAGTGAAATTCCGCTCCCCAAAGAACAGCCAGGCCTTTCCCCTGTTTTCCATGACTTCCCGCTGTTGCATAAACGCCCGGTACGGGGCGATGCCCGTTCCGGGGCCCACCATGATAATGGGGCGATGGGAATCAGCGGGGAGTTTAAACCTGGTATTAGGGTCGAGGAAAACCTCCACCTGGTCATTCTCCTGTATGCTGTCCGCAAGGAACGTGGAACACTGACCCTCTCTGGCACGCCCATAAGCCTCATATCTCACGACCGATACCAGCACATGCACCTCATCATCCACCATATCCTGGCTGGAGGCTACCGAATACATGCGGGGCGTGTTTTTCCTGAGAAGCGAAAGAAATACATCCGGGGTCATCCGGAATGGTTCTTCCATGATCAGATCAAGGATATCCCGGCCATAAAGGTAGCCGGTGACCAAAGCGTTATCCGCCGTGATCTCTTTTAGCCGCTTACTTCCTGTCAGCTCCGCATAACGGTTAAGCGAAATGCCCGTTAAGGGCGTCAACTCATAATCCATGGTAAGCGCATCGCTGAGCGTCTTGATGCCTTTATGGGATTCAACCATTTCCTCACCGGAAAATCCCAATGTTTCCAGAATGGGAACCATCAGCCGCTTGGAATTGGGAGCATAAATACCCAGGGCGTCGCCGGGTTCATACCGGAGACCGGACCCGCTCAGATCCAGTTCCAGGTGAATGGTCTCTTTGGTTGAATGGCGGCCGTTCAGATTTATTTTTTTTAAAATGGTGGCCGGGAACGGATGTTTGCGATTATAGCTCACCGGGAGTGCGGGTTGGGGTGCCTCGTTTCCCGGATGGCCGATCAGCATCCCGTTGTTCCCTACCGACAAGCGCCCCAATCGCGCCAGGACTTCCTCTATCCACCGTGCATAATCATCATCGAAATCCACGTCACAATCGATCCGATCCACCATCCGTTTGGCGCCCAGCTTTTCAAGCGCCTCATCAAAATCCTTTCCGGTCTGGCAGAACTGTGTGTAAGCGCTGTCACCCAATGCCAATACGCCGTAGTGCATCTGTTTCAGTTCCGGCGCCTTACCGTGCTTAAGGTATTCCAGTAATTCTTCTGCCTGAATGGGTGGATCCCCTTCACCGTCCGTACTGACGATGACAAGTAGTTCGTTAACCTGTTTAAGATCTCTTGTTTTAAAGGAACCCATGTCAAAGACCTTGGCTTCCCTGCCAAGGGCCGCTATCTTTTTCGCAGATTCCAACGCCAAACGCTCACTGTTCCCGGTATGGGTGCCATAGAGTATGTGGATCGGGCCTGCTGCTGAAATCACCGGCTGCTGCACAACAGAACCGGTATCAGCCGCGGGGAATTCCGTTTCAGGGGTGGGACCTATGGCGGTCAGATAACCTGACAACCATTGAACCTGCCCGGCCTGCAGGCCGGGCAGAAGTTCAATCAGTTGATTTGTCTGTTTCTCCGTAAAGGGCCCTCTCTTAATGCCTGTTGTCCAATCCATCTTTATTAATTGTTAGGCTGCGGTGTATAACGCAGGTATTCATTTACGACCCGGTGTCCTTTTGGAAATTTCGCCGGTATATCGGCATCCTTAATCGAGGTGGAAATAACAACCTCCTCGCCTACCTGCCAGTCCACCGGTGTACCAACACTGTACTGTGAGGTTAATTGCAGGGAATCCAGCACCCGCAGTATTTCAGTATAATTTCTTCCGGTAGAGGCGGGATAGGTAATCGTCGCTTTCACTTTTTTATCCGGCCCGATGAAGAAAACCGACCTTACCGGCGCCGTGGATGAGGCATTCGGATGGATCATCGAATACAGCTCCGATACCAGATGATCAGTGTCGGCAATAACGGGAAAGTTTACGGTGCAATTCTGCGTCTTGTTGATATCTTTAATCCAACCCTGATGGGAGTCGAGGCTTCCCACGCTGACAAAGATCACTTTGGTCTTTCTCTTTGCAAACTCATCTTTTAATAATGCCGTACGGCCGAGTTCCGTCGTGCAAATAGGGGTAAAGTCCGCAGGATGGGAAAAGAGGATTCCCCAGCTATCGCCCAGCCATTCATGAAAATTAATCTTACCATCGGTTGTCTCCGCACTGAAATCGGGAGCAGTGTCTCCAATCTGTAAACTCATATCTGATTGTTTTTTATGATTGTGAATAAATAATTATTGATACCTGTTTTTAATTTCATCCCGCAGGAACCTGATAAAGTAATCGTAAAAGACAGGGTACTTTCTGTCCCTGATCCTTGCAATATATTGCTGCCGGAAAAAACCTTCAGGATTGATTCTGACCGCACAAATCCCATCATTTAAGTAGGGTTTTAAAGCCCAGTTTGCCAATACCATGACGCCCATATTCACTTTCACCAGCTCTATGGAAGCTTCGGTCAGCGGCAAAACGATCAGCTTCTTAGGACTGATGCCCCTTGGAATTAATTGCTCCCGGAAAAGTGAAACCGTCTCCAGTGGCAGGGAATGAATAATGAGCGTGGCGTCCTGGAAATCCTCCGACGCAATGAATTTCCTGAATGCCCAATGATGTTCCCTGGACACGACGGCAAGCATTTCATCTTTAAAAAGCTTCACATATTCCACTTGTCCCTTTGGGGCGGGATCACTGGTAATGGCCAGGTCAAGCGTGCCTTCGGTTAATTTCTCAATGGGCTTCAGCGTCGCCTCGAATACGATCTCTATCTCCACATTCGGAAACTCATCCTTAAATTTCTTGAGCACGGCCGGCAACCAATGATAATTCGTATAGCATTCGGTACTGATCCGGATGCTGCCATGCTCCCCGTCCATCATTTTTTTTACTTCCTCCTCCGCAGCATCAAGCTCTCTGATCACCCGGTTGGCGGTGTCGTACAATTTTTTACCAACCGGCGTCAGGATCAGTTTTTTATTTCGCCGGAAAAAAACCTGGGTACCTAGTTGGATTTCCGCTTCCTTTAACTGATAGCTCAGGGCGCTTTGGGACAAATGCAACACGTCCATTGCCCTTGTAATGCCTCCTTCTTCAACGATGGCTTTTATAAGCCGGAGATGTCGTATTTCCATTTTCCTAACACTTTTGCAAAAGTAGTTCAACATGATTCATTATGACGGGATTATGCATGAAAAGATTACATGCTCATCATCTAATTCTTTGATGGTTCCCTCAAAACAGGCAGCAGGGCTATTGAAGGGTATATTGTTGACGGGCTTTTCAGTCGGAGATTGATATCCTAAAGGTTATGCGTTATCTGCCGCAGCAGTTCCCTTCAATTACCTTTTTGTCTTGTTGACCGGAAACGCAAAGATAAAGGATAATTTTGTCTTGTTTTACATATAACCTGGCGTGGAAAGAAATTGAGCGGTGTATGAACGATGGCAAATACAGGTTATGACCTTATGGAGGTGCCCGTATTTACCATGGAATTACCTTTCAGGACATAAACTTCTTCACGCATCTAACCTATGGCGAGGGATCCCAGCCTTTATGAAATCAGGCCCTTATACCCCCTTACTGCAAGATTTAAAGCGGAAGGGGTTATCTTTGCGGCGTGGGGCAGTACGATGCGGAAAAAAATATTTCCAAACCTGAAATTACCATAATATCATACGTTCCCCAGTGGAAACGGGAAACTTATCATTGGCCAGCAGCAAGCCGGGCCATCATCCGTTCATAAGAACAGATTTCTATGCGTCAGGTCAATCCAATAGCAAACAGAAAAAAACAGGTCCTTTCGGGCTTGCTCTTGATATTGCTGTGGGGAATTGCCTCCTGCCCGATCAGGCATGTGATAAAGAGCTGTTTTGCACAGGACCTTAAAGCCGCTCAGCATCCAAAGCAGTCTACGGGAGGTCATCATTTTGTTGTGACCGGTTTTGCCTCATGTTCTTTTGAAAAAGAGTCATCTGGGCATGCAGCCTTTTCTGTCCATTGCAATCAGCGGAAGGACCGGGATCCGTTTAGCTCATCTTCAAATAAGACATTCCTTTCCTCATGTCGCCTGGAGGGTCAGATTATCGGTTCAGGGTCCCCAAGCCAGGATTTACAGGCCTTCCGGGTACCGCTCTTTTTGATATACAGACAACTTCTTATCTGATCAGCATTCATGTTATTTCCAAGAATGGTTTTATGGAATGCTCCGTAAAGCCTTTCTCCGCTTATTGATATCCATTGCACTTGGATAGCTGATATTACTGCAAAAATTTAAATCTGATCTATTATGAAATTGCGGAATAAAGAAAAGAAGGGAATCTCCTTCTCTAATGTTTTTTACGGAATACTCATCGCTCTGACGATCCTATTCACCTTTAGTGTGGATGCGAAAGCATGGCTCATCAGCGGATTGATGAATATCGGATTATTTCAACCAGATATCCCATCTGATTCCAGCCTGGTGACAGGCAATAATCAATATAATCAACCTGATTTACCCGATATATCCTTTAAAGACGGTCAGGGAAATCAGGTAAGCCTTTCATCACTGCACGGGAAAGTCGTGTTCATTAATTTTTGGGCTACCTGGTGTCCACCCTGCATTGCAGAGATGCCAACCATCAATAAACTATACAGTAAATTCAAAAATAATGAAGGAATTGCATTCATAATGGTAGATGTAGATAATGACTATGCCGCTTCAAAGAAATTTATGGACAAGCATAAATTTGCACTGCCCCTATATGTACCTGTGGGTAATATTCCGTCGGCCTTTCTTACAGGATCTATTCCCACGACGGTTATCATTAACAAAGAAGGGAAAATGATGCTGAAACATGAAGGAGCTTCCAATTATGCCAATCCAGGGGTAGCGGACTTACTACAGGAACTGATAAACCGATAAGGCCGGACCGTTAAAAGTCTTTTCAAACTGCAAGCCGATATAACATCACATTTCATATATTTGGCGGGAAATCTGGTAAACCTCCCAAAGGCGGCTTGCCAGTTTTTTGGTATCTTGGATGGAATCATTTCTTCATCTGTCAAGACGGCACCTGTCCATTTCAAGGGGTATAAGAGGCGCTGTCAATGCAAGCAAACCAGTTGGACAGAAAGGATCCTATTCAGGCAATCCGAGGAATGATATGGCGGATTTACGGGTTGGCAAAAAGAACCTGATGGTTCTCACAAGCATACCGGCGTACACGGTATCCGTTGAATGGACAAAGGCATTCTCCCACATTTCTATAAATTCACCTGCTGCCAGGTGTGCAGCTGTACCGCAATAAGCATCAAAATAATTATGGATCTCGATCAGCATTTCTCCTACGCTTGCCATGATAAAAAGCGCTCTTCTGCTCCCACATTGCCATGCAGACATTCATTCCATTCAACAACCGTTTTAGCAAGAAGATGGATTTGATCAAGTAGCTCCTTGGGGACTTTCATCTGATAAATGTTAAGTGATATGCTTGATAGCGGCAAAAATAATGTATTCTGAAAAACATATCGAAAAATAAAAATAGGGGTTGGTCCTCTGCGGTCATCCAGAGAAGGCAAAAACCTCGCTTCGGGACGGCAGGGTTGATCTCCAGGGTTTAACCCTCACTTTAAAATGGCGGCGACCGTTACAGAACGGAACAGCGATTACCCAGCCATTCACAAATAGGTATAAGCCTGAAGGGCCCTTGAAGGTCCGTAAATGGCGGTCAGCTTGCTAATAGAAAATCAGAAGTCCCTAATGTTGAATCAAAAATGAATTCCCCTGACCATCCCATCGTTTGCTGATGCTTCTTTGCAACACACCCGTGTAGAAATCCAGATAAACCTGCTGTGGACAGAAAATCAAACGGTGCGAAGTTCAGGTGAACCTTTCTGTCCATTTTATTCATTACCTTTGCCGGCACGAGTTCTTTACTTTATTTCTTCATCTAACGAAAAAGGTTTTACTTAACGTAGATTAATAGGGAATTGTGTGTGAATCACAAGCTGTCCCGCAACTGTAAGTAACATCATCGTTTTTACCCCTGTATATCCACTGCCTGACGGCGGGAAGGATGGTAAAAATGTTACGAGCCAGGAGACCTGCCTTTTTCGTGTTGACCATGCTTTCGTGAGTAGAAGCTAGTCCGACCGGTGTACATTTCATTCATCTATGAGCATTTCCTTCGTGAAAGTGCCACCTGAATATCGCCGGACACATCTCTTTTAAATTACGAAAGCATTATGGGGGTTTAGCAGAAGAGCTTTTAACTGACAAATTTTAAAAGCCATTAAGATGCAAACACACAACCTGGGCTACCCGAGGATAGGCAGCCGTCGCGAGCTTAAAAAAGCTTCTGAACAGTACTGGAAAGGAGAAATTCCTGTTCATCAATTATTGGAGACCGGCAAAAAAATCCGGCACCAAAACTGGCAATTGCAACAAGACGCCGGTATTGACCTCATTCCCTGTAACGATTTTTCATTTTATGACCAGGTACTTGACACGAGTCTCCTGGTGGGGGCGATCCCTCCAAGATATCATGACCTGATGCAGGAAAAGCAATTGGCGGACATTGACCTGCTCTTTGCCATGGCAAGAGGATATCAGCAGGATCATTATGACATCACGGCCATGGAAATGACAAAATGGTTTGATACCAACTATCATTACATTGTCCCTGAATTTTCAAAGAACCAAAAGTTCACCCTATACGCACATAAAATATTAAATGAATTTATTGAAGCAAAAGATGCAGGATTCAATGCAAAACCGGTGCTGCTGGGACCCATATCCTATTTGCTATTAGGCAAGGAGAAAGAAAAAGGGTTCCACCGGCTGGATCTCATTAAAAACCTATTGCCTGTTTACCTGGAAGTTCTGAAAAGGCTGGACAACAGCAATGCCCGGTATGTACAGCTGGATGAGCCGTGCCTGGCCCTCAATTTAAGCAAGGAAGCGCAACAGCTGGTGGTCAAAACCTATTCTGAGATCAGATCCAAAGTACCTGATCTGCATATTATTCTGGCGAGCTATTTTGAAGGCTTTGGGCAAAACCTCAACACCGTATTAAAACTTCCGGTACAAACCATACACCTTGATCTGGTACGATGTCCCTCCCAATTAAACGACCTCTTATCAACGGATTTTGTAACTACAAAAGCCAATCTTTCATTGGGCGTGGTAGATGGCAGAAATATCTGGAAAAATGATTTCCGGCAGTCGCTTGCCCTGATTAAAACTGCGGTCGGTAAAGTAGGGGCCGAAAGAATATGGATAGCGCCTTCCTGTTCATTGCTGCATGCTCCCTGTGACCTGGATCTGGAGACAAACTCCGAATCGCTGGCACCAGCTGTAAAACAGTGGCTTTCTTTTGCCAAACAAAAAATTGATGAGGTGGTCATCCTGAAACAGCTGGCAAATGATGAGCATACAGCAGCGACTGATCAAAAATTGCAGGAGAATATCCGGGCTGCGGAAAGCCGTCAGGCATCAGCACTTATCCATAACAAAGCCGTGAAAGCACGGATAGCTGCCATTACGGAAAAAAACACCCAAAGGCAAAGCGTTTTTTCGGTTAGAAAAATAAAACAACACGAGGCCCTGAATTTACCGCTATTTCCCACAACCACCATTGGTTCGTTTCCACAGACTTCCGAAGTGAGAAGCTGGCGGGCCACGTTCAGGAAAGGCGACCTGACACAAAAGCAGTATGACGAACTGATTGCACAGGAAACCGCGGCTGCGATTCGCTGGCAGGAAGAAGCGGGCCTTGATGTACTGGTACATGGAGAATATGAGCGCAACGACATGGTGGAGTACTTTGGCAAGCAACTGGAAGGATTTGCCCTCACCAAAAACGGGTGGGTACAAAGCTATGGAAGCCGTTGCGTCAAACCGCCCATTATATACGGAGATGTAAGCCGCCCCGCACCCATGACGCTGAAATGGGCTGTCTATGCCCAATCATTAACCGGGCACTGGGTGAAAGGAATGCTTACAGGTCCCGTCACGATATTACAATGGAGCTTTGTGCGTAATGACCAGCCCCGGAGCGAAACGTGTTGGCAGATTGCCCTGGCCATCCGTGACGAGGTATTGGACCTGGAAAACGCAGGCATCAAGATCATACAGATTGATGAGCCCGCCCTCCGGGAGGGTTTGCCCTTACGCCAGGAAAAATGGAAAGAATACCTGCAATGGGCCATCCGTGCATTCAGACTTTCGGCAGGCGGCGTTCAGGATGAAACACAAATCCATACGCATATGTGCTATGCTGAATTTAACGACATCATTCAAAACATTGCTGATATGGACGCAGACGTGATTACCATTGAATGTTCACGTTCACAGATGGAGTTGCTGGATGCGTTTGCAGACTTTAAATACCCCAATGAAATCGGTCCCGGCGTTTATGACATCCATTCTCCCAGGGTGCCTTCCAAAGCAGAAATAATGGCTTTAATGAACAAAGCAACAACCGTTATTCCATCGGATCAACTCTGGGTAAATCCCGATTGCGGATTAAAGACGCGCCAATGGCAGGAAACAAAACAGGCATTGACAGCAATGGTAGCTGCCGCAAAAGCATTACGGCTATTGGTAAAAGAAGAAACAGCATCCTGATCGGATAAAAACGGCTCATCATGGCAACCAACATTTTTACCTGCACATACTCAAAGAAACAAGTCGTCTCCTTTAGCGCGGTTTGTCGTTTGAACCCGCGACCTCATTGTCAGGCAAATACCGGATGATCCAATGTATAAACATGAGATTAAATACTGCCCCCGATGCGGAATTCCCTTTGAATGTAAGGTGGGATCCATAGGGTTATGCCAGTGCACAGCAGTGACTCTGACGGAGGACGAAAGGGACTTTATTGACGGGAAATTTGACGACTGTCTTTGTGCCAATTGCATGAAAGAACTGAAAGCGGAGTATCGGCTTCAGGGTAAGCGTCGTCCCGCCAATCCGGCGCCGCCCTCCACATAACCAGCATACACACAATCTTTTGAATCAATAATCCGTCGACTAATATTTGATCATACTTTCGCGACAGCGCAACAATTTGTAAAGCTTTTTTGAACTTCAGCACAAGACGTCGGAACAGCAGACCGCACATCGTCACCCACTCTGGGGAGAAATACCCAATGCGGAATATGATGTGCATTCCTCGAATGCTACGACAGAAATGGCAACGTGATTGTACAATTTCTTGGGAAACGGAAACCGGGCATACCGGAAGACCCTGAATGGACAAAATATGTAAATGCTTTGGTATAGCATTAACATAGTATTCCATCCGGGGCATATTAATTCTTTCCTGGTATGTTTTAATCGGGTAAAAATAAACCCCGCTCATTGGCCAGAAGCGGGGCGATGCAAATAGCAATTAGTGATGAACACTAACAGAGCCAAGTTTTTTTCCAATATCCTTCAACGCAAAATTGAGCGTTTCTAATTCGGCTTCCGTGAACTTTGCAGGCTTTCCGTTTACGGAATGGGCATTGATGCGTTGGGAAAGCCAGGATTTAGTTTTCTGAAAATAGTGCCTTGCTATATAAGCTAAACTGACTATTTCAGTTACTTCTTTCAATTGCATTTTTACACTTATATCCTCTATTCTTTTTCCCGATTGTGCAATGCCCTCTTTTATAAAAGCCGCAATTTCACACCTTGCACGATCGTTATCTTGGTACCGATCGTAGAGTTTTTTAAGTCCTATATCAAAAGCCTTTGTTCCGGCAAGTTTCATTAATTTATTTAATTCTTTTTTCATTATTAGAATGTTGTTAAAGCTCCTTTAATTGGAGTTTTGGTTTATTTTTTTTTTATTAATTCAGCAATCTTTTCAAGATAGAAATTAATTTGCTTTTCAATCTCATCTTCCGGTAATTGAAATTTTTCTGCCAGCTTCAAATATGCTTACAATTGAGTTTTCTCATCTTCAATTTGCTTTTTAATTTCCTTTCTATTCATATCCCAACTGTTATTTGCATAGCAACGGTAATAAATTTTAGTTTATTGACCAAATAAAGTCTTTATTTTTTATCGAATTCAGATTTTGATTTGTAGGTAATCAGATTCTACAGAATGAAAAACAATTATAAAATACCATTTAATTATGTCAAGTAACTTCAAGTTGCATCACAGATTCAGGCCTCCTTCCTCTCGTCATCTATTGGTGCAATAGTTTTAAAGATGGAACCGATATCCGTACGCGGGAAGACAGTCTCAGTTTCGGTTAATAATTTAGCTAATATAGTAGCATCTATATATTATGACCTGGTGTCGATAAATATGCAAGCAAATTGTTAAGGTATTATTAGTAATGTTTGGTATTATATCTGCTGATGTTTGAATGACTTGCTTTATCAACATTTTTTTATCTGCGATCATTAGATAAGTCCCCAATCGGTATAGTATTACTACTGTCTCTGCACGGTACGTAATCACTTTAATAATATTCAATAATAACTTGCTTTCTGTTTTAAGTCCATTGAATCATTGGTCCGCCGGCAATTCTGAAACCTTGATATGATGTGCACCTTCCTTCCTTTGTTTTTTTCCATTCTTATATCCGTAAGGTGAAGGTAAATAATGAATGGCTGCTCGAACCAATGATAGACAAACAGAAAGAATTGCTAAAAGACATCGGAATTAATTCCTTAAGAGGAAAGTTACAGTTTAAAAGGATGGCGACCGTCACGGCTATAAACCAGCCACTGACAAATGATCTCCTTCACTATCCTGCCCGTTTGCATAAATTTTACGCGGTTCATCATTCTTTATTTATGATTGATTTGTATTTAAGTTTATCTCTTCGATATGCTTTTTACCGGGAACAAGGACAATAAAAGCGATCAAACCGATGAATCCGAACAAAGCGCCGTAAATAAATACGGCCGCATGATCAATCCTGTCCCAAAGCTGCCCCGCGACAATACTGGCTATCAATCCGGAAAGCCCTGTCGTCGTGGCATACCAACCTATGCCGCTCGCCCGCAGATGCCGCGGCACAAAATCTGCCGCCATCGCTTTACCTACCGAACGGAATATGCCCTGATATAATCCATACAGGCAAAATAAGCCGCCGATAAGCCATAGGCTTTTGGTAAGCGCAAAACCGGTATAAGTAACCAGGTAAATAAAAAACGAGATCAGTAAGATATTTTTCCGGCCCAACTTATCTGATAAGCTACCCGACGGATAAGAAATCAGGGCGGCGACCAGATTAAAGGCCGCATAAATAAGAATAGTGTTTCTAAATGAAATACCCAGGTCTTTGGCTTGTAAAATGAGGAAGGCATTGCTGGAATTACCTATGCCGAATAAGGCGGTCACCCCTAAATATTTCCAGTAAGGAGCTGGAAAGTTTCGGAAATGTAAATCTATTTTAGATTTTGACCTGACATCGCTTTTCTTTTCTTTTACCAAAAGGATCATCACCACCGACAATACTCCCGGTATGATGGCAAGGTAGAAAACAGCCCTGATTTTTACCTCCAGAAGAAACAGCAGCACTACGGCAATCAACGGCCCTATAAAAGCACCCAGATTATCACCTGCCCCTTCCAGGCCAAAGGCTTTACCCCTGTGTTTTTCGTCGGCAGATGCCGCGATGAGGGCATCGCGCGGAGCAGAACGTGCAGCCGAACCCATCCGGTCGAAAAAACGGGTCCCCAAAACCCAGGGCCAACCAGTAGCCAGTCCGGTAAAAGGCTTGGCTACCGCCGAAAGCACATAACCAAACAAGGCGATCCCTTTTCGTTTCTGCCATTTGTCCGACAGCCAGCCTGAAAATCCCTGCACCAGGTTTTGGGTCGCTTCTGCGATGCCTTCAATGATACCGACGATGCCGCCGCTTGCCTGAAGAGTCTGTGTCAGAAAAATAGGAAGCACCGGATACAACATTTCGGTAGAAATATCTGAAAACATGCTGGTTAAAGCCAGAAGAAACGTGTTTTTAGTAAGACCGGAGAAATACCTTTTTTCTTGTGCAGGTTTCATGCGCTGTCTTATGAATTAAAAGCAAAGTCTAATAGCAAGGTACCTATGACAACATTTTTATATTGCCCCCCGGGATGAATAATATATTGTATATCCGGTTTAATATTTAACCAGGGTGTGATTAAAAATTTATAAAAAGTTTCGAGATTTATTTCATTCTGTTTGGGTAAATGAAGGCCGGGGCTTAAAGCTACGTAATGAACGCCGAAACCTGTTGCATCATGCGGGCGGTTCGCGGAGGGGCCTGCCCATTCGACACCACCTCCAAAGTGTTCGTAAACCGGTGAAACAGTGGAATCTGTACGCGTGTACTCAAGATACATGCGAAGCCCTCTGTTTTCATTGTTCTGAGATTCAGGTTCCCACAACGTCTGGTCAGCGATCAGGTAAAATCCCTCTGCGCCATGCCGGGTATGACCATCAAATTTTGAAAAATTACCTGAATGTTTCCACAACCCTAACTTTAAATTGCCGTCTTTCCCCGATACCGGAAGATGATCCCAGGTGAGTCCTGATTCACTAAGCAACAATGCTCCGTCCGTCGTAGGCTGAACGGATGTCGGGTCTCCATAAAAATTAAGAAATCCCGCACGCTGATTAGCATCATCAATAGCGAAGCTGGTATAAAAAAGCTTACCGGGGGTAAAAAAAATATTAATGCTTGGAACCGGGTCCGGGAATGTAGGGAATACGAAAAGTGTCGGCGTAACCTGTGTAGAGCTATTGATAAACTCAAGCCCGTTATCAATTACGCTGAATTCCGTATTGGCATCTATCTTTCCTACTTTCACCCGCAACTTCCGATCAAATAATTCCTGCTGATACCATATTTCCAATACCTGTAAAAAAGGAGATGCATTATGCTTATCAAAGACCTGCCAATCGCCGGTGAGGGTATTGGTAGGGTTGTCCCCTGCATGATCTTCCAGGTCAACATAGAAGGTCGCTCCCCGAAAACCTATCAGTTTTTGCAGATCAATATTCATATTCGCATCAAAAGTAGATGCATAAGCGCTGCCGCTGCGTATGCCCCCCGTAAAGTTATAGTAGCCTTCCAACGACTCGCTTATACCAAAAGTGACCCCTTTTTCCTTTAACGCTGTAAATAAATTATGGTGAACGACAGGTGTTTGAGCATATGGTGTTTGAGCATAAGCAGCGCAAAAAAAACTAATGGCTAAATATAATAACGTAAGTTGTTTCACGATAAGTTTCATTCTATTTGTTCCATTAGTACCCGGAATTCCCCCTTCTGATGCCGGGTCATTACATCATGCGCCAGCCGCATTCCCCAGCCAGCAACCATCAAAATTCCTTCTCGCCAAACTCACTTTTAGGCAGCTTCGATTTGCCGCTTAGTTTATTTAGGTTAAAACTCAGGTTTATCATAAGAACATCTGTTTCGTAAATATAGTTGGTTGTAGTATAAAATCCCTGACCACTGGTCGTAATACGCTGCTCATTGGAGCCCATGAAGCCAAGGTCTATATTTTGCCATTGCAGTGTGGCAGCTATTTTGCCACTCATAAAAGTCTTTTTCACAGACAAATTCGGACTCAGGAATCTTGAGTCTTCTCCCTGGGCAGTAGGCCGGTTAGATAAATAATTTACATTTCCCTGCAAGCTCCAGGAAGGGGTTAATTGAAAATCTGTGTTTGCGTTGACAGAATAAACCCAAGCTGAATTCTCTACCTGGGATGTTTCTCCTAATACCTCCAGCGCGCCTTTGATCTTGTAATTATATACATTGCCGCCCACATATAGATCCCACCATTTTGTCATTTGTAAATTAGTCCCTATTTCCAGGCCAAACAAACGTGCTCTTTCTGCATTCGTATAAACCCTGTTCAGGATCGTATCATTATAGATACTATTCACTCTCTGTATAGGATTTTTAATATCCTGGTGATAAAGGGTCGCAAAAACCGATCCAAGGTCAAAGCTCCTGGTTAATCCTATTTCAGATAGATTAACAAATTCAGGCAGCAGATCAGGATCACCTTGTTCAAGCGTTTCGGAATGCTCTCTTTCAGGAATAGGATTCAACTGGTTATTATTGGTTCGCTGTATTCTCCTGCTATACCCTGCCTTGACCTTCCAATTTTCATTAAAAGTATAAAGCAAATTGGCGGAAGGAAATAAGTTGGATAAATTCAGATGATGCGGCTTCTGATCATAAGATAAATGAACCGTGCGCGTAGCATATTCATAACGTAAGCCTCCGATATATTGTAAATGACCTGACTGACCGTTATATTGCGAGTAGACGGAATTGATCTGGTTTTTTGAATTTACCGTGCCGCCAAACCTTTGAGGGTCAGGAGGTACAGGTGTCGGTGTTACATGGTAGTCGAATTTCCCTTCCTGGGTTGCATACCTGAACTGATAACCGCTTTCCAGCTTTCCTTTGCCTATTGGAATGGCATAATCCAGCTTAAACTGGTAGCCTTTGATCGGTTTTTTATAAGGATTAAATACATATTGTATGGTATCTGCGCCCGGTTTTGAGCTCACCAGGTTCCTGTTTTTGGTATTACCATATAAATTATCCGTTTCATAAAGAAGGGAAGTTGACAAGGCGGATTTATTTGAAAAAATGTGTTGATAATCCAGGCTGCCTAAAGTAAAAGTTCCTTCCTTTGTTTGCAGGTTGGAATTGTAATATTGATATTCCTGATAAGGTCTATCCTCATCAAGATACGTTCTGGTATTGTGATAGTAAAGATCGGCTAAACGTGCCTGAGATTTCTTACTGCTAAAAAAACCCATTGAAAATGAATTCCTTTTATCCGGCGTAAATCCGATAGAAAATCTTCCTCCATAATTATATTTATCAAAACTTCTTTCACCGGCAGAAGGGAAATGGGTACGGTAGCTCTTGGTGTCGTCAAGATTCTCTGTATAGACATTCCCGATTCGGTACCCTTCTACATCATTTCTGGTATAATTCACGCCTGCTGTTATATCCCATTTTCTTTTTTTATACTCAATCGTTACGTCTCCACCAAAACGGGCAGGTTTTTCGAGGTTGTCAAAATCTGTCGTGCTGGGCAGTCCCGCCTCTACATTAGCCATAAAAGCCAACCCGTCGGCGGCGCCTTGTTTGGTGGTGATGTTGATGATACCCGCCTTTCCATCAGGATCATATTTGGCAGAAGGCGTTGTGATCAGTTCAATATTCTCTACCACATTAGCCGGTAACTGGCTTAAAGCCGATTGCGCATTCATCAATACAGGTTTGCCGTTGATCAACACCAGAAAACCGGTAGATCCTCTCATACTGATCTCTCCCTGACCGTTCACTGAAACTGAAGGAAGGTTTTTCAAAACATCCAGGGCAGAGCCTCCTTTCGCAGCCTCAAACTGGTCTGCTTTATAGACTTGCTTATCAATTTTATTATAATTTTCGACTTCCTTTCCAGTTATCTTTATCTCATCCAATATCCTCTGATTCGGACTAACCGGAATAACGCCAAGGTCCATGATATGATCTGCAGAAAGCTCTAAGGAAGGAATTGTTTTTCTTTGATACCCGACAAACCTAATCTTTAAATAAAAATTACCTGCATTTAAATGATCAATCTTAAATTTTCCTGCTGTATCCGTAATGACACCGTTTACCAGGTTCGAATCGCTTGCCTTGTAAAGCGCTACGCTTGCATAACTTAAAGGTAAGCCGCTTAATTTATCTTTAATGGTGCCCCGCACAGCAGATTGCTGTGCTGATAATGCCGAGGGAATCATCAATATAAAACAAATTAGAAAGGTGCTGCATCTACGATTATTAATGATTCTGTTCATAAATAGAGTTTTTTTCAAAGGAACTTATCAAAGGATATAAGGTCTGGTATAAACGACACCTTTTATGGTCATTTTGAAAAGGCTTGTTTTCTGAATATTCCGAAGGTTACGTTTAAATGCTTCCTAAAATATTTTACAAAATAAAAAGAATCCGTAGATTCCAGGTGATTGGCACTTGCGCTTACCGTCTTATCTTAAGCATTTTACTGATTTAACGTTTTTCATTATACCATCAATAATATGATCAGGATAGACCCTCTGCTGCATGTTTTGTCCGCCAGGTAACCCAAAAAGTGTCCCCAGGTCGCTAGCATGGGAAATACAGGTGCAATTGATCGCCCATAACCGCTGGATCATTAAATTCAATGCTTCGCCTTCAGGGGGGCGTAGCAAGGTATCTTTTACGATCGACACATATCCTGCCGGATCATTTTGGAGATCCCAATGTACCTGATCCCGGTGAATAAAGAACGATACCGGTGGCATTACCATAAAATTTTTTGCATCAATCCTGTGGATGCTTCCCCCAAAGGCAAACAAATGATCTCAAAATAATGATTGTACTTATGAGGCGACCGCTTTCTAACGTTTTGTCTGAACGGAGCAACGGTAATGGGTATATTTGCATTACGCTTATCTTTTACTTCAAGCTGGCAAGGCATAGGACTTATCATTTAAGGATCAAATATATTAAATTTAGTACACTCTTTGTATATCGCCTGACTGCTGCTTTTGTTCAACCCTCCGGCTGTTTTCCTGATATCTTTTTAAACATTTTATTTAAAGGTCCCTCATCGGTGAAATTCGGTGCTTTATTTTAACCTTGCTTGAAAGCTCTATTTATATTGAAATAAAATGTAATCTTTCATACTGCTGCCTGTTTTGGGACTTAAATACCTGCTTAAATCCTCTGCCGATTTGCGAAAACGGGTGGCCCTGTTTCCAACTTTGACTGATTTGCGACAAATATTACAAATAGCAAGGGAGAAATACCAAACAATCTCTTAAGACCTGTTTTTAAACTGTAAGGCCGATATCCGTTTTATCAGCCAGTTGTATGGAGGCGTCATGGCGCTCATCGCTGGCATATTTCCCGCCCTCCTGTATGATAATCTCCCTGGCCTGGTGCAGCGTGTTAATATCATGCTATTCCAGTTTCCAGTGGCTGACGGGTGGTTCGACTCTCAACCGCAAAAGGATGGCCCGCTCCCGGATTAAAACTTCCACGTCGGATTTTTTAGGCGCTGCCCCCCGTCATGACCGGGCCTATACTCATTAGAAACAAATAAGTTATTAAATAGGGGCGGCCTCGAATCTGCATACCTTCTGCATGCCGATCCAGGCAAGACTGGCTTTGGCCACAAAGCCCGAATCATATAGGAATTTCTCATCATACCACTGTTTATTCCCGGCAGACTTTGCCCGCGGCCACTTGAATTAACATTATTTAACAATAAATAAGGTTAGTTAACCGGACTGTAACAACTTAACCTGGAACTTTATGGCGTTAAAAATCACCCATCTAAACCATTTTTGATGTGCAACATCTAACCAACCTGTTTTTAATCACATTGGTATTCGTCTTTTGTATTCCAGGCAAGGTCTCCGCTCAAGGCTTATACGGAGAAATATCAGGTTCTGTATTGGATAGTATGACAGCCGCCCCCCTGTCATCCTCCACGGTGCTCCTCAGAACTGTTCAGGATTCGGATATGGTACAAAGTACCCAGGCCGATGACAAAGGCTCCTTCCGGCTGAAGAATATTCCCGAGGGGGCCTATTCTCTTTCGGTGACCCACCTTGGATACCGTAAGTTTGATACTACGGTCGTCATCACCCATAAAAGCGAGAGGCTTATACTGGATAATATCGTCATGGTTTCCGGCCCCATAGAACTGAATGCGGTGACGATAGAAGAACAGAAACCACCCGTCAGCATGAACGGAGACACCCTTCAATACAACGCTTCTTCCTATCAAACCCATGAAAACGCCGTAGTGGAAGATCTCTTGAAAAAGCTACCGGGTGTGGAAGTGGATGAAGATGGCAACATTACCGCCCAGGGCGAGAATGTGCAGGAGATCCTGGTGGACGGGAAACCGTTTTTTGGAAATGATCCGAAGATCACCACAAAGAACCTGCCCGCAGACATGATTGCCCAGATCCAGGTTTTTGATAAAACCTCCGATCAGGCAGCCTTTACCGGTATCCATGACGGGAATACGCGGAAAACCATTAATTTAATTATAAAAAAGAACCGGAGAAAAGGCACTTTCGGAAGAGCCACTGCAGGCTACGGAAGCGATGACCGTTATCAGTTAAATGGCATGCTGAACCGTTTCGATAACAACCGCAGGGTCTCGCTCCTTGGCGGTGCGAATAATGTGAATGCCCAGGGTTTCACCAGGCGGGGTGGCGGAGGCGGCGGGGGACAAGGTGGTAACGGAAATGGCATCACGACCAGTCGGATGGGTGGCATCAACTACCGTGACAATTGGGGAAAGAAGGTCGAAGTGAATGGCAGCTATTTTATAAGTCATACGCAAAGCCAGTCAGAACAAAAAAGCAATCGTCAGAATATCCTGCCGGACTCCTCCTTTTTTACCAACCGGCAAAGCAAGTCCGGCCGCCAATCCCTCAGCCACAGGCTCCATCTGAACCTGAACTATACCATTGATTCAATGAGCGCCCTGATATTCCGCCCTTCGCTGAGCTACTCGACCAGTGATAATACCTCGGTCAATTCCCATGCTTCCCTTTCCGGCAAACAGGAACCCATTAATGAAGGCACCAGGAGCAATACCACGCACAGTACTTCTCCCAATATGAGCGGAAGTCTGCTCTACAGGCGACGGTTACACAAGAAGGGCCGCACCTTTTCCATTGGCTTAAACGGCAGTCTCAACAACAACGACGATGTGCGTTATAACAAATCAGAAGACCACTTCCACACCGGGAAGGATTCCACCAGATTACTGGACCAGCGCAATAACAACAATTCCGACGCTTATAATTGGGGTGTAAGGCTTACTTATACAGAACCGCTCTATAAAGATCATTATCTGGAGGTGGAATATTCATACGACCAGAATAATAGCAATTCAGACCGGAATACTTATAATTACAGTCCGGCTTCAGAAAAATATGATGATTATGATTCTGCCTATAGCAACTCCTTTCGCAACACCTTTACCGGCAACCGTGGCAGCCTGAATTTCATTGCCAATAAGCTAAAGTATGATTATACCGTCGGCTTAAGCCTGAAACAAAACATGCTTACCAATGAATGGGTAAGCTCCGACAGCACCCTCACCCGAAGCACCCTTAATTTTTACCCCCTTTTCAACTTTCATTATAATTTCTCCCAGAGCACCCGGTTAAGGGTGGAGTACCGCGGAAACACACGGCCGCCAAGCATTTCGGAACTGCAACCGGTACCTGACAACAGCAATTCGCTGCGGGTCCGTCTGGGGAACCCGGACCTGAAGACCTCCTTCACCAATGACATACGGGTAAATTTCAATAACATTAACCGGGTAACCTACCAGAACTTTCAGGCATCCCTGAGCTTCAGCACCGTCTCGAATCAGATCGTCAATTCAAGCTACTACGATGCACAACGGATACAATATATCCAGCCGGTGAATGTCAG
>DASULB010000345.1:0-4301 GCA_036278455.1 Chitinophagaceae bacterium
TTTTAAGGACGGGATATACGACCGTCCCTACCGGGATCCTTCACTGGTGAACAAGATCGAAGGGCACCAAAAGACAGCGCTTCAAACCGCTGAAGAGGCGATCACCCTGTTGAAGAATACCGATCATATACTGCCCATTGATCCCGCCAAGGTAAACAGGATCGTTGTGGTGGGAACCCCCGAAGCCCTTAAAGTATATACCGGTACAGGCAGCGGCAAAGTGGAAGGATACGATCAGGTGGATTACCCGACGGGCTTAGAGAATATTTATGGGAGCAAGATCATTCATAGCCGGACCATAAGTGATGATCAGATCCGGTCTGCGGACGTGGTGTTGTATTTTATTAATAAACATGCGGGAGAAGGGTCTGATAAGCCTTTTGTGCTGCCGCGGGTGGATTCAATGGTCAACCGGTATGCGGCACTCAATAAGAACCTCGTAGTGGTATACTCGGGTGGTAATGGACTGGCGATGCCCTGGCTGCAGAAAACCAAAGCCTTTGTTTTCGCCTATTTACTGGGACAGCAAAGCGGTACCGCGCTGGCCAGGGTGATCAGTGGAGCGGTAAGCCCTTCGGGTAAGTTACCCTTTACGATCGAAAAAAGTTTTCGCCAGAGTCCCGCTTACGATTATAACAAGATGCGTGACAGTAGTTATTACTGGGGAGGCGGCAAGCGGGATTCCAGGATGATGGAGAAATTCGGGCCTATTGACCTGACTTATAAGGAAGGTATTTACATGGGTTACCGCTGGTATGATAAAAAGAAGTTCGCGCCGCAATTTCCTTTCGGCTTTGGTTTATCCTATACCACTTTTGATTTTTCAAAACTTCATTTATCTTCAACGTCGATTTCGAAAGACAAACCGGTCATGGTAGAGGTGACCATTACAAATACCGGCAGCAGCGCCGGAGCCGAAGTGGCACAATTATATATTCATGCGATCCATAGCAAAATTGACAGGCCCGTGATGGCATTAAAAGGATTTAAGCGGATACTGCTGAAAGCGGGAGAAAGCAAAAAAATCCAAATTCCCTTAAAGCTGCATGATTTAGCTTATTGGAGTGAAACGTCCCATGACTGGCAGGTAGATCATGGCAGGTATGAAATTGCACTGGGAGCATCCTCTAAAGACATCAGGCAAAAAGCCATCATTCAATATTAAACCGTTATCAATGAAACAATCACTGCTTTTTATTTTCGCCTTAGCGTTGTTAACCTTGAGCTCTTGCGCGCAGCAAAAAAAACCATCCGGTCAAACACCCGATCAAACACCCAATGTGATCATTATCTATGCCGATGACCTGGGTTATGGGGATCTTAGCTGTTATGGCGCCACCCGGATCCAGACACCCCATATCGATCAGCTGGCTAAAGAAGGTCTGCGGTTTACCGACGCGCATTCCTCCGCCTCTACCTGTACACCCTCCCGGTTTTCGATTCTGACGGGTGAATATGCCTTTCGCGATCAAAGCGCGCGTATTCTTCCGGGAAATGCTTCTTTGCTTATCTCTCTGGACCAGGCGACCATCGGGACCGTATTCCAAAAGGCGGGATACCAGACCGCCTGTGTGGGCAAATGGCATGTAGGCCTTGGCCCGAAGGGAGGCCCTGACTGGAACGGTGAGATCACTCCCGGGCCCAATGAAGTAGGTTTTGACTACAGTTTTATCTTTCCCGCTACCGCCGACCGGGTACCCACCGTGTATGTCGAAAATCACCGTGTAGTGGCTTTGGATAAAAATGATCCCATCGAAGTGAGCTATCAGCATAAAGTAGGCAACGATCCTACCGGAAAAGAAAATCCCGGATTGCTGAAGATGAAATCCTCCCATGGCCACGACGGGACCATTGTCAATGGCATCGGCCGCATCGGATGGATGAAGGGCGGCCACCTTGCCCGCTGGACGGATGAATCCCTGGCGAATGATTTTCTGGCCCAGGCGCAAATGTTTATCGAAAAGAACGCCCATCATCCGTTTTTTTTATATTACGCGGTCAATGAAGTGCATGTACCCCGCATGCCAGATACCCGTTTCAAGGGGAAAAGCAAACTGGGTTACAGGGGAGATGTGATCCTGGAAATGGATGATGTCGTGGGCAGGTTGCTCAAAACGCTGGATTATCTGGATCTGACGAAAAACACGCTGATCATCTTTACAAGCGACAACGGACCGGTACTGGATGACGGTTACATGGACGGCGCCGTTGAAAAGGATCATGGACATAAACCCGCGGGGCCGTTTCGCGGCGGGAAATACAGCCTGTTTGAAGGGGGTACCCGGATGCCCTTTATTGTAACATGGCCGGGTGTCGTAAAGCCTGGCGTATCTGATGCCCTGATAAGCCAGGTTGACCTGCTGGCTTCTTTCGCGGCCCTTACCCATCAGAAATTAACGAACCGTGACGCACCTGACAGCCGTGATATGCTGAGTAGCCTGTTGGGCAGGACAAAACAGGGAAGGTCGTCCTATGTCGAGCAAAACAACGGGGGCGTGCTGGCCCTGATAAAAGGTAACTGGAAATACATTGAACCGCATAAGGGTCCCGCTTTGCTGAAGGCGGTGAATATAGAATCGGGGTTAAGCATACAACCGCAACTTTACGACCTCTCAAAGGACACCGGAGAAAAAAATAATCTGGCCGGTGCGCATCCCGATATCGTCAAACAAATGGCAGCTGAACTGAAACAAATCAAAGAAAAAGGGCATACCCGCTATTAAGTCGGGGACTGCCGGCAAACCGTTGACAGCTGCACGATCCCGGTTCGGCATAATCCTCTTCCCGGATGAAAGGCTGTAAAATATTATGAATAATTGGGCAAAAAAAGTAACTTGACACTTTAATCGCTTTCTCATGAAAAATCCATCATCTTCCATGTCCCGTAAGGACGCGCTGAAGAAATTGGGCGGCTTAGCCTTGACGCTTCCCTTTGGCATGCCTCTGGCGTCCGCCGTTATCGGGAATACTGTCAGTGCAAAGACGCATTTTCCTCATATCATTCCTCAACGGAAGCCTGATAAACCCAATATTCTGTGGATCACCACGGAAGGCGTTCCCTTAAGCGTGTTGAGCTGTTATGGCAGCCGGGTCATGCAAACACCCAATATTGACCGCCTGGCGAAAGAAGGTATGTTATTTAATAATTCCTTTTGCAACAACGCGCTTTGCGCGCCCAGCAGGGCTACTTTGCTGACGGGGAAATATGACCATCTCAACGGTATGCTTTCTAACCCGGGCAATACAACCAACGGGCAGACCAACAGCACTTTTGACCCTACGCAGGAAACCTTTGCCCAGCTCCTGCAGCGCGCGGGATATAAAACGGGACTCGCAGGCAAGTGGCACCTGGTTTCCGGTAAGGGGCAGCCTTCCAACCCCGGCGAAGCGGGATTTGATTATTTTGTATTCAAGCGCGGTGCGGGCGGTCCTTATTATAACGAGAAGGGATATCTGCAAAATCCCTCCCTGGGCAGCCATGAAATACAACAGAAGTCTTATCCCGGCTATATGACCGATACCTTCACCGATCTGACCATTGAGGGTATAAAACAATTGAAAGAGCCTTTCTGCTTTGCAGTGCAATACTTTAATGACCACCGTCCTTTTGAACCGCCTCATAAGTATGAGCATATTTATGATGACGTACGATTTCCGGAACCCGGCACCTTCTGGGATGACTACCGTTTTCGCTCAGCCGCGGCCAGGGAGGCGCACATGCGTATCTCCGATATGATGGATTTTAACCCGCCAAAGGATTACACCTCCAGGCAACGCCAGCAATGGAGTTACCAGCAACTCATGCGGCGTTTTCTGGCTACCCTCAAAGCCCAGGATGACAATATCGGCAGGTTACTGGCTTATCTGGACAAGACCGGACTGGCGGACAACACCATCGTGGTCTTTACCGGTGATCACGGATTTTTCCTGGGCGAGCATGGTTGGTTTGACAAGCGCTTTATGTATGAGGAGGCCTTACGCGTTCCCTGGATCATCCGGTACCCCGGTGGGGTAAAACCCGGTAGCACCAGTGACGCATGGGTCCAGAGCATTGACAACGCGCCCACCATTCTGGATATGGCGGGGCTTCCGGTCCCCGGTGACATGCAGGGCAAGAGCCTCGTCCCCGTGTTTAGCGGAAAGACACCGGCGGACTGGCGCAAATCCATGTACTACCATTATTATGAATTTGCACCGCCTCATTGGGTGCTTCCCAATTATGGTATCCGGACGGAACGCTATAAGCTGATCAGCTATTACTCCATCAACGAATGGGAATTATTCGATCTGGACAGGGACCC
>DASULB010000346.1:0-11219 GCA_036278455.1 Chitinophagaceae bacterium
ATATGATGGAGGTCATCCTTAAAAACATTCTCGATCAGCTGGGTGACGATCTGCTGGGAATCCAGGTAACGCATGCCGCCTAATTCGGCAGATACGTTCATTTTAGGCAGGGTTACCGAGAACAGCCTTCCGCCGATCCGGTGCCCCATTTCAAAAACATGCACCTTCGGCAGAGAATCTTTGGCAGCGGCCTTGTTCGTCAGGCGATAGGCCGAGTACAATCCCGAAACGCCGGCACCGATAATGGCTACATCAAGGGCGAGACCGTCCTGGTAACCCGTATTCAATTGAATGTCCTTAACCTTTGGAGTTTTCATAAGATAGTGCTTTATAAGAAATAATTAAAGTGATTGGTTTACGCGTAATCGAAGGATGCTATTTCTTTAACGCGGTGAAATATTTGTAGCCTAACCGGAAGGGCGCAATATTATAGCATGTTTTGCCGTCCAGTGCCAGATCGGACAGTATCTTTCCCAGCAGGGGAATGAACTTGGCCGCCCAGCCTGTCCCATAAATGACGATATCGCTGTTACCGGGCACATAGGGCGGTGCAAAATCCAGCAGCAATTCTTTGTTCTTGAGTTTTGACAGCGCGATCAGGCAGGTCGAAGTTTGTTCCGGTCTGACTCTCAACCCTGTCATGTGGTTCTTTACCCATTGGCTGGTGTAAGCCAAAGCCTGGGCATTGGGCTGGCCGGTACGTTGTTCCGGGCTCTCCAGCGGGTCTATAACAAAATCCGGCGCTACCCGGATATATCCCGGATAATCCCAATCGACACCAGGAAAACCATAAAATTGGTTTCCGTTTTCCGCGACCGGTTCCTGGAAAACGAACCAGGTAGGATATTGAACCTCCGGTCGCACCTTTTTAAAATAGGCGGAGGACATTTCCCAATAGGTGACTGCCACATGGAACGCCATTAATTTGAGGACCTCATTGATATAGGGACCTGGTGTAACCACCAGTTTTGGCGCTGTATAGGTCGCTTCCGGTGTGCTGACATAAAAAATATCACTTTTTCGTTCTATTTTGACGACCGGGGAGAATTCCTTCAAGGTGACAACAGGGTTCCTGTCATTTAATTCAAACAGCGTTTGTAAAGTGGTAACCAGGTCAATACTTGCCCCATCGGCCTGGAACAGCCCGGTATAATTTCTCGGCAGGTTCCTGAAATGAAATTCTTCTTCTATGTTCTCAACTCCTAAACTGTCATATTTTACCCCCAAATGGTCGAGGGCTTTTTTCGCGCCGTTAATATTACCTTCCGTGGAGTCTACATTCGGATCACCGAACCAAAGGGTCCCCACTTTGTCCAGTAAGGTTTTTGGGGTGTGTGACTGAAGTTCGTCCCACCAGGGCTGGGCGTCCAACGCCATTTGTACCATATAGTCTTCGGGGTATGGAATGCGGTATTGCCGGGAATATCCCGCGGAGCTGCCCTGCTGGTTGAGGAACTGAAATCTTTCAAGCACCAGTACGGCAGCGTTTCTTTTGCCCATTTCATAAGCGCTTGCCAGTCCCATTGAACCGCCGCCTATTACGATCGCATCGAAATTGTTTTTCATTTAAATAGGGTGTTGTTAATTTTTATTCTTTTACCAGGGTATTGACGTTGACATGCGGCCACATGATCAGGCCCTCTTCCCCGTTATCCTCTATCTTTTTTATAAAATTCAGATTGGTTTGCTGAGAATATTGGAGCTGCTGGAAGGCGATGCTGCCGTCGGGATTCAGGATATCCTCGATCCAATAAGTGCATTTGAAATCCGACGGCTTGACATGTTGGTCCAGAAAGGGGATGTTGCTGATGCTTCCGCCCTGGTTGGCCGTATCCATTTCAAGGGTGGTCACATTTCCGATGGTTTGACCGGCAAGCGCTTGCCGGAGCATCGCATTGGGGTTCGCCGCATTAAACTGAGGGAAATCATTGTGGAAATAGACGTCCGTATAGCCCAGGGGAGCACCTTTACCCGGATCCGGAACGGCATTGATATCGCCGATGGGCGGTGTTCCTTTAGACTTGACGGCCTTCCCCAGGGCAATGATGACGTCACCATGGGGAACACTGGCCTGCCTGGCGATCGGGAATTCCATGGGGGTGTCTGCACTATCGGATCCCAGATTTTGTTTTTCCACATCGGCCAGATTCAGCCACATGCCGTTTTCCACATGCAGGACGCCCTGGGTACTTTTATCAATGACCGTAAGTTCATACAGCAGTGCCACCACGAACTGTTCGGTGGTGCCGCCCCTGTTCGGGACAGGAGCGCCAACCGGCGAAAAGGTAATCCTCTCCGAGACATTCTCAATCAACAGCTGAAATCCGTTTGGTCCGCTGGGGACAGCGATCAGGTTCCATCCCTGGTTCCCATTCCAGTTTCCTACCAGACCCGCCAACGGGCCAAGTTTATTAATGACTTCATTTGAAGAGGGGCTTAATCTCACAAAACCCTTGAGTGGGCCGGTTTTCGATTGGATCATGGTTATATATTTTTGTTAGAGATAATAAATTTATGTGCTCATCTATATGCTATCTTTAATGACCCTTGACAATATTTGCCGGGGAGCTGGTTCTATGATCACCCGATGGACGGCTTCTGTCAAAAGGTTTCTTTTTCTTTGCCTGATAATTTGAGCAATTTGTCCAACCCTGGGCCTGACGCGGTCGGATCAGCAGGAAGATGTCCAAACAAGCCAGGAGGTAACGGGTAAACGCGGTTAAAAGAGCCCTGGTAAATGTTTGGGAGTTCAACAAAATGCCGGAAGCACAACGAGAGGTAATCTGTATAAAAGCATGGCATTCCATCCGTTTAATGACCGGACGAAGCGTTGATCTAAGATAAAATCCTGTTTTGAAGTTTAATAATAATCAGCAATAGTTTTTTAAATGTTAAAATGCATGAATTATAATATTAATGTTAAAATGAGGATTTTAAATGCGTGAAAGGGTCAGATATGAACCGAAAGCGTTTAGCCGTGGGTATCCTATAGATGTGTTTTAAAATATATAATTTTATTAACGCATACAAAAAAAGTGGATTGCAATTTTGAATTTTAAAATTCGGGCTAAAATTTTGACGAGGGGTATCGATATGTGAGAGGCAATTATTTCGCCGGTCGCAGTATTCGGAATGAGAACCATGATCATGTAATGATCCCTATTTCACAACTCTGTTATCATTTTTTCCCGTTTTGGATCGCGCTGCCATTCCGACTGAAACCGGGCGGTAACAGGTTCGGTAAAGGAATGGAAAGCTTACATACCTTCACCTATATCCCGCTGACCAAAAAAAATATTATATTGGGGATAAACGATGCAAAATAAGGTGACAGAGATGCGGATATAAGAGGATAAATATTCGAAAGCCTTCGGGGTTACACGCAATACGCGCGTTGTCAGATCAAAGGGCGCTCATTCTATTGCCGGATCACGGACAAATAAGAAAGTGTCAGGCGGCTGTCAATATAAAAATGAAAATCATCATGGATGTAAAACAAGGACTTTTATTTATTTGTCTGGCGGGCTGCGGAATGTTTGCCGGCTATAGCAAAACAAATGTAACCATAGAAAGCCCTGATCATGAGCTGGCAGTACGATTTGATTTGTCACCAAAGAACGCCGGCGCACAATATTGCATCTATTATGAAAAGAGGAAAGTGATTGATAATTCCTCTATGGGACTGGTGCTCAAAAACGGTGATTCGCTGGGGCAGGATGTAACGATTCGCGGTGTGAAGCGCAGCAGCTTTTCGGGCAGTTGGAAGCCGGTATATGGGCAGCGTGATGACTATCCTGATTATTACAACCAGGCAGTGATCACCCTGAAAGATCGCAAAACAGGTACCCCGTCATTAATCATTACTTTTCGGTGTTATAATGAAGGTGTTGCCTTTCGTTATACCGTACCCAGGGCAGATTCATTGCAAAAAACCATGATCGCAAAGGAACTGACGGAATATTGTTTTCCTGGTTCCGTAAATGCCTGGGCCAGCCATTCCGCCCAGGGAAAGATATCTGAAATACCTGTTGACAGTATGGACGGGGTCTTTGAGCGGCCGTTGCTGGTCGAGGAAGATACGGCGACCTGGCTTGCTTTAGGGGAAGCTGCACTGGTCGATTTTGCGCGGATGAAATTTGTTCGTTCAAAGAGGAATAAACATGCTCTGGTTGCTTCATTAGACGGAAGCGTGGAGAAGCATGGAACGTTCAGTTCTCCCTGGCGATATATCATGGCAGCCCAAAAACCG
The DNA here is from genome assembly GCA_036278455.1 of Chitinophagaceae bacterium. Lineage (GTDB taxonomy): Bacteria > Bacteroidota > Bacteroidia > Chitinophagales > Chitinophagaceae > FW021-bin31. The sequence continues at coordinate 4,250 of DASULB010000346.1, forward strand.
GGTGAACTGCTTGAGCACAATTACCTTGTTTTAAATCTAAACGAACCTGACCGGTTGAAGAATACCGGCTGGATCAAACCGGGCAAGGTGTTGAGAGAGGTGACACTTACCACCCAGGGGGCAATAGCTTGTATTGATTTTGCTGAAAAACATCATCTGCAGTATATTTTGTTTGACGCGGGCTGGTATGGTGCGGAGAACAGTGACACCTCGGACGCCAGGAGGGTAGCGGTTGATCCGGCGCGCTCCAAAGGACCGCTTGATCTGCAAAAGATCATTCATTACGGTGAAAGCAAAGGCATCGGTGTGATACTGTACGTAAACCATGTAGCCCTGGAAAGACAATTAGATACGCTGCTGCCTTTATATGAATCATGGGGAATAAAAGGGGTAAAATATGGTTTCGTAAACGTTGGGACACAAAAGGCAAATACCTGGCTGATGGCAGCTGTGCGTAAAGCGGCCAGGTACCATCTTATGGTGGATATCCATGATGAATACCGTCCGACCGGTTATTCCCGAACTTATCCCAACCTGATGACGCAGGAGGGAGTGAGGGGTGATGAAACGCGTCCTCCGAATGATATGGTCTTAAATACACTATTTACCAGAATGATCGCCGGAGCTGCGGACCAGACGAACTGCTATTTTGCCCCGGGGGTTTCGGCAATGGGATCACATGCTTCACAACTGGCAAAGTTGATCTGCATTTATAGTCCTTTTCAATGCCTCTTCTGGTACGATCGTCCTGAAGGTTCCCCGTTACATAAGGGAGGCGGGGGAGGCGTTGAACCGGTTATCAGGGAAACGCCTGAGTTACAATTTTTTGACCGGTTGCCAACTGTTTGGGATGATACCAGGGTATTGGGGGGCTACCCGGGAAGGTATATTGCTATTGCCCGTAAGAAAGGGAGCGATTGGTTTATTGGTTGTATAACAGGCAAGAAGCACCGGGAGTTTAGGATCGATTTGAGCTTTCTGACAAAAGGAGTTCAATACAATGCTGTTATTTATGATGACGATCCTTCTGTGCAGACCCTCACAAAGGTAGGTATCAAAAAAATAGTCGTCGACAGCAAATCAATCCTAAAGAAGAATGTCCTTTCGGAAAATGGCTTGGCTGTATATCTATCGCCCAAGTACTAAGGCCTTTCTATATTCAGCATGGTTGCCTCTGTAGTCCTGAGGTCAGGTAAAATCGCCAGGGGGCCCCAGTAACACCCACAGATTGTTACCCTTTAGCGGCCTGGTTGATCCGCAGCCTTGCTCCCCCAACGGCTGGGATGGTCATCCAGAAAAACTTCAAAGGTTCCCCCCTGCATGATATCGCTGTAAAGCAGATAATCTTTTTGATAAGGACGTCCATTGAGCGTCGTCTTATAGATGTAAATGGATTTTGGTGATCGTTTACGGGTGAGGATGTTGAATGTCCCGGTTTCGCCGACCTTCAGATGCACCTCGTCAAATAAGGGGGAGGTGATAAGGTATCTTCCAGATACGGGGCTTACCGGGTAAAATCCCATGGAAGCAAAGATATACCAGGCGGATATTTCTCCCGCGTCATCATTGCCGCTGATACCACCCGGTCCTTCGGTGTATTCGTCGTGCAGAATCTTCCTGACCTGGAGCTGGCTTTTCCAGGGATGAGCTGTAAAATCATACAGAAAGGGCGCCTCCTGGTCAGGCTCATTCCCATGGTTATAATGATGGTCCATGAAGAGGGTATCCAGTTCTGATTCCAGCCGGGACCGCCCACCCATTAATGTGGCCAGCCCCGGTATGTTCTGAGGCACGTAAAAGCTATATTGCCTGGGGGTGCCTTCGGTAATAAAGCGCATCCCGTTATCAGGATAAAAGGGGGCGTGCCATCTTCCGTCGCTATACCTGCCGTTCATCAGACCCACTGAAGGATCAAACACGTTTTTATCATTGGCGGCCCGTTTCATCAATATTTTATAATCGTCTTTTTTTTGCAGGCTTTTGGCCATTTGCGCTACGCTATAATCATCATAAGCATATTCAAGCGTGCGGGAGACCTGTTCATTGCTGTGAAACGCATGCGGAACCTTGTCGTTTAAGGGGACAAAACCGTATTTCAGATAGGAGGTAAGCGCCCTGCGCCCTTTCCCATCAATATAATCCGCCTGGGAAGGCGAGTCAAAGGCGTTGTGCCGCATTAGCCGGTAGGCTTCACCGGCATCATAATCTTTAATCCCCTTCAGGTAGGCGGATGCGATAAATTCCAGCACATGGTCTCCAATCATTTCTGAAGTGTAGTTATTCCAGCAAGGAAAGATGGGCAACCAGCCACCCTGCTGCCCCTTGAGGATCATCGACCGGACCCAGTCGTTGATCAGGGGTGGGGAAAGGATCTCGTATAAAGGAAGTTCCGCCCGGTAGATATCCCACATGGAAAAATCTCCATAGTAGTTTCCTTTCTTAAGCGTTGCCAGGTGATACTGTTGTGAAAATTTGGGATAGGTTCCATCCGCATCGTTAAACAGCCGCGGCTGTTGCATGGTGTGATATAACGCGGTATAGAATATTTTTTTCTCCGTTTCAGTCCCGCCCTTTACCTTTATCTTTTCCAGGTTTTTTTCCCAAAGAGCCTTTGTTTTTTCTTTTACCTTGTCAAAATCCCACCCGGGTATTTCAACCGCCAGATTTTTCCTGGCTTCTTCGATGCTGGTGAAGGATGTCCCTGCCTTTACCAGCAGTGTGGAGCCTTTTGGGATAGCGAAGCCTGCGTACGCCCCTTCTTTCTCCTGGTCTTTCAGGCTGTCTTTGGCATTAACCGCTGTTCCAGTGAAAGTACCGGCGGCAGAAAACGGGCGCTGGAAGCGGATCACAAAATACCCGCTGAAACCGGCGGGTTGTCCCTGACCCTGGTATACGCGATAGGCGGGATTGTACCCGACGATTTCATGGCGTTTCCGGTCTATTTTTATAAAAGCTTTGCTTTTGTCGCTGTTGGGAACAACCAGTAAATAAAGGCTATCACTTTTCTGGGTAGTGAATTTCATGATGCTGCAGCGCCCGGTCGCCGTTAATGCTGCCAACACCCCATAGCGCGGTAATGATAAACTGTAAAAATAAGGGGTGGCGGTTTCCTTCGTGTGGTCCATGGGACAACGGTAAGCCGCCAGATCAGTTTGCAGGCGTCCCGTTTCAGGCATGATGGTGACGCTCGCATAGTCCTGGGTACAGGATCCGCTGATCCAATGGGTACCACGGAAACCGCTGAAATACGCGTCCTTATAATAATAGGGCGGCTGGCATTTCCGCTCGGTCGGCCTTGTCTGCGGGGTCCAGCCCGTCATGGCGAACGGGACGCATACTGCGGGGATGGTATTACCGGATTGTTTGGTTTTGGCCCCCTGAGCGGATAGGGTGACGCCCGCGGAGGTCCCTGTTAAAGGGTTGACGTAGCGCACCAGATTCTGCCCGCTGGCCACCGATAATATGAACAGCAGGAAAGTAGGAAGAATGACCATTATTGCCCGCTTAGAAGTACTTGAATTTTCCCGTCGTTTACCTTTTCCCATTGTTTTTAGCACGTTTTTATCCTTTGATAAAGGGAAGCTTTTCTGCACCTGGAGAGCAGCTACCCGCTTGAAACCAACCCCAAGATAGTGGTAATGAAGCAATAAAAAGAATCCAAAAAGGATGGTTTTGGGTTGCTGCCGTGGCGCAGCCACCCACTTGATGAACCTTATCAGACAGGATCGAAGTTTACCGGGGATTCTCCAATCTGCCCTGCATCGTTATTTTATCACCAACTTATTCCATTTAAGGATATACTATCCCTTAAAATCCTGACAAATCGACTTGCATAGTTGCCACTAAGCAGTTGATGATATAATTTTGCGTTGCAATAATCAGATAGAAAGAATTAAGGGTAAAACCTGATTATTCCCAAGAAAGTGCAAATGTGGTTGTGGGTATGATGGGTATTGTTTTTTTTTCACGGTGCCATTCGGATAAAAACCTGTTCTTTTAAGTGAGGTCCGGTTTGGAAGATCAAAAGAAGCGTTCTTCGCTCAAGGTCAATGATTAAATCGATACAAGGTCGATAAAACAATAAACAAGAGATTTGTATTTGCCGTTCACTCCACTGGAACCTCAAACGAATTTTGAGCAAAACCTATATTCCCGGTAAAGGCGTTTCATTTTCTGATATATCCTTCACCAGCCTTATGACATTTCCGATTGAATTTATGGAATCTTTTTTCTGTCTGATATCCGGTATCAGATAGAAAAAAAGCAGCAAATAATAAACATTGTTTGAACTCAGTATGTAAAGCCAATTATGGTGCAAATGCGTTATCAAAATATTGAACTTCATCTTATACTCCGTCAGTGGAGTAAAAAGCCCCGCAACCCCATCTAAGCGATCAACCCAAGATAGGATTATTGGTTGATACAGGCGCCGGGGCTCTTCCAGAGCTCCGGCATTGCCTACCTTGATTTTATTTTATCAACTTAGCCTTTCGGCTATATTCTTCTCTTGTACGGACCGTTGCCCATTACTTTATTTCAATTTATGCAGATGAAAAAATCGATACTTTTCATACTGGGACTGATATGTGCATTTTCTTCAATATATGCGCAGGTTACCAACAACACCAGCAATGTAATAACAGGAAAGGTGCTTTCCAGCACCCACGGAGAGCCATTACCGGCGGCTACGATAAAAGTCAAGAACACCAATAGCGGGACCACTACCGATGCACAGGGACGGTTCAGTATCGGAGATGTAAATAAAAACACGGTATTGGTCATTTCATCCATAGGTTATACTCCCCAGGAAATAACGATTGGCAGCAAAACAAAACTGACCATTCGCCTGAAACCGTCCCTCAATACACTGGATGAAACCGTGATCATGGGCTATGGCACTACGACCAAGAGATTAAACACCGGCAATATCAGCACCATTACGGCAAAGGAGATTTCCGAGCAACCGGTGACCAATGTTCTGGCAGCCTTGTCGGGAAGGGCGCCAGGGGTTTATGTTCAAACACAGAACGGTTTGCCGGGAGGGGGGATCAGTATTCAGATAAGGGGTTTGAATTCTATAGGTGCGGGTAATGATCCTTTATATATTATAGATGGGGTGCCCTATCCTTCAACACCACTTAATATTAATAATAATGGGGTATCGGGCGCTAATGGATATACAAGCCCGCTTAATAGTATTAATCCTGATGATATTCAAAGTATTGAAATCTTAAAGGATGCGGACGCCACAGCCATATATGGCTCAAAAGGGTCAAATGGCGTGGTGCTGATCACTACAAAAAAGGGTAAACCGGGAAAAACACGGGTGAACATAAATGTGTCCGAGGGGTTTAGTTACTTGAACCAACAAGGCCGCTATTTAAATCTGGAACAATATCTTCAATTGAGAAGGGAAGCATTTAAAAATGACGGTATAGCACCTACTGCGGTCACCGCTCCCGATCTGCTGGCATGGGATACCACCAGAGCTACTGACTGGCAGAAATATTTGCTGGGCAATACTGATCCTATTACCAACGTACAGGCAAGCCTGTCTGGAGGAGATGCACAGACCAGTTTTCTATTGAGTGGCAATTTTAGAAAGGAAGGGTCTATTTACGGGGGCAATTTCAATTACATGCGGGCGGGTGCTCATTTTAATATGGAACATAGTTCCTCAGACAAAAAGGTTCATACTGCGTTTACTGTAAGCTATACCGCAGATGACAATAATCTACCAAAGGAAAATTTGCTTTCCAGCCTTTCCTTGTCACCAAATTTTCCACTCTTTAATCAAGCCGGTGATCTCAATTGGAATGGAGGGCATAATCCATTGGGTATATTAAAGCAACTTAATAATGCCCGGACGGATAACCTTGTTTCTCATCTGACATTGCGGTATGGTATTTTAAGAGGACTGGATATTAAAGTAAGTCTAGGATATAATAAATTAACAATGGCTCAGACAACTGTGACTCCAAAGGATGCACAAGCTCCATCCGCATACGCAGAAAACTCGGCTTATTTTGGGGACATGTCTGTTGAGTCTTCAATCATTGAACCACAGATAAACTACGTAAAAGAAGTATCAAAGGGTGACCTGACCCTGCTGCTGGGAGGAACCTGGCAGAATACAGTTAACCAATCTTCGTATATTAAAGGAACAAACTACAGCAACGAAAAATTAATGGGGACATTAAGCGGCGCCGGATCTATCGGGTCTCCAATTAATCATTATAGTGATTATAAATACTTATCTGTTTTTACCCGAATAAATTATAACTGGGAAAATAAATATATCATCAATGGCAGTTTTCGCCGGGACGGATCCTCACGTTTCGGGCCCGGAAATCGCTATGGGAACTTTGGTGCGATCGGGGCTGCGTGGCTATTTTCCAAAGAATCATTCATAAAGAATCATCTTGCATTTATCAGCTACGCAAAATTAAGATCCAGTTATGGAATTACGGGCAATGATCAGATAGCGGATTACCAATATCTGGCCACTTACACAACTGGTAGAGTGCCTTATGGTGATGTGACCACTTTGCAACCGGCGAGGGCAGCTAATCCAGGCTATGGTTGGGAAACCAATAAGAAACTGGAAGCAGCTATAGAACTGGGCTTTTTAAAAGACAAAATACTGCTGACTACTGCATGGTATTACAATAGAAGTTCCAATGAACTGGTATCTTATCCCTTGCCTACGCTGACGGGTTTTCCCAGTTACCAGGCGAATTTTCCAGCATTAGTGGGAAATACCGGATGGGAATTTGAATTTAAGTCCTCTAATATAAATTCAGGACACTTTAATTGGCATACATCTTTCAATATCACATTTTCAAAAAATAAATTGGTTTCCTTTCCAGGTATAGAATCTTCCAGTTATGCTTATCTATACCAGGTGGGTAAGAGTTTAAGCGCCAAAAAGGGGTATCGTTACATAGGAGTAAATTCCAAAACAGGTATT
>DASULB010000347.1:0-2908 GCA_036278455.1 Chitinophagaceae bacterium
CCGTAAAACAATAAATAGACAGGGTGGTTGGCTGCAAAAACAATCACGTTTGATAATCCTTCACGGGGCAAATGATTGCACTGCGATCTTTTGTCCCTTTTTCTGTCGCTTCTCCATGGGATATGCTGGCATCTTCAATAAGTCAGACAGGCATTATTTAATATTTTCTTTTTCAGTAGACCTCATAAACAGGTATGCTTGTGGGAAGCTGAAGCGTATAATGAACCGGAGTGAACTGGCGGGGCTTATCTGAAAATTAAAAGATAACGAACAGGGGCGGCCCTGGCAGGACTCACCCGCGATCTCCATCAGGCAGCCTCCAGAAAAGTTGTTTATCAGGGCGAAGTGATCGGTTCTAGTCTTGAAGATTACCGGTGGTTTCAGCTATGTAGAACAGGAACGGCAACCGCTGTGATGAAACAGTATGGACAAAACAAAAAAACTATCAGGATTGGCCGCGGACGGAAAGCTTCGATATGCAGGCCAACAAACGGCCTTTCCCGATTCCTTGGAGGGCATTATTACCCATTAGCCGGGAAATAAGCACAATTATTAAAAAGCGAACCGGACACTACAGGAGGCCATTTTCTTCGATTGAAGGACCGGCTCTAATCAATCACCGTGGTCGGGAAGGGACAATACACCGGAAACCGGATAATAAGGGTACAGGCCAAAATCAGGCAAAGGCCAAAAAACAGCCGTTCTAACCTGTGCTTTAAGCAGATAGTTTTCGTATCAGCATGTGAAATCAGGGCGCTTTTTTTAAATCCTCCCATTCCACTACCCATGAACCATTGCCAGGAAAGCCCGGCTGGGCTGCATTTCGGTCTCCGTCCCATCCAGCAGTCATCATGGCCACCGCATATAATAATCCTCCATTGGAAGGAATATAGGGGTAGGGATTACCACCGCCAACAAAGCCATGTTCATCAAAATGGAATCTCGCTGAGGAATCAAGTAGCATGTTTACCGCTTCTGCAGGATGTCCCAGTCTCGCGGCGCACATCGCAATCATCGGAAAATCCCATCCCCAAACACGATCATAATTCCACACTTTTTGAACATGCTCAAATGTCTTTTGCATCATAGCTGTATCTACATTGATGCCAGGCAATACACCAAATATGCCGGTCAGCGCCGGATGCTCATAATTGTATTTGGTCCACATACTATCAATGCCCTCCCATTGTACATACATTCCATTCTCTTCCGGTAGAGGCACCAATTTTTTAAGAACCACCCCCCATTTGGGGTTCGGGGACAAATGGAGCCTTTTAAACCAATTTTGTGCGGTCCTTAACCCGAATCTCCAGTATTCGAGTTCAAATGCCGGATCTTTTGTTGTCAGCGCATCATTATTTTCCGACACTACTTTTATGGGTGGCCCAAGAATATATTGATTGCGGGCAGTATCAAAAAAGGCGTAGGAAGCCATGAAATCAGCCGTTTGCCGAATGATCTCCTGCCACTTTTTTAATGTATGGATGCCAGGATGTGCCCGGTAATCAAGGGCAGCAAAGAAGATAGGATGAGGTTCCTGCCATATAAGAAAGGCATGTGTAAAATCAGGCCATCCACGGCCTTTAGGCCCCGTGCATTTTAACCATCTTGCTCCCTGGTATCCTTGTGAGTGTGCCCGTTGAATGGCTGTCTTGAGGTTGTCTTTGTATAAACGCAGGCTTTTATTTAGCAAATCCCATCTATCCCATAAAGCATACTGTGCCTCATGCCACCAGTACATTTCATAATGAAACTTGCCGTACCAGCTATTATTCACCAATCCTGTTTCCGCAGGCGGATACTCACCCGCAGCATTAATGGCCATGACATATTGCGACAGAACGATCCTTCTTTCGAGTTCAAACCATCTCGGATCTTTGCTTTTAGACAAATCGATCGCCCCTCCGCTTTTCCAGAATGAAGGCCAGTACTTACTACTGTGAGATTTAACTTCAGGAAAGGTCAGCAAGTTCTGTTTTGCCGGCGAGGGGGAGAATGAAAAAACATATTCTACAGAATCCTGGTGCCTGTCCGGCAAAAAATAATACAGGTGTTCTTTTTCCCTGACTATTTTTTCAGTCCCTGTCCACCGGCAGGATACCGTATAAAAAGTGGTATCAAGCCTCCGGTCAAACACGCCTGAATGGTTGCCCGTGGAAACAAATTTCGTGTGATGTAATGACGGACTATTGTAATCAGATGCATTGCTGAAATATTTCAGGCTGGCATAGGGAAATCGCACAAAGATGCCTAACCTGCCGTTTGTAATCAATGGGGATTTTATCTTAAAACTAATGATGTCATGATGAGGATCACATACCGTTGTCACTTTAACCGGCTGACCTTCGAATGTAAATTTGCTTTCTGCAACACCCGTCCATAAGTGGAGTACCTGAACCGGGTGCTGAAGATCGCCAAGCCTGGCACTGGTTCCATCTCTCTTTATCAACCGTAATCCAATTCTCCCAAGATTAAATTTCTGTGGGTTTTTAATAAGCCAATTCGTTAACGCTGGCTGCTTAGGATTAGGTAAATAATAAGGTACCATTCTTCCATGGGTTGTAACCAGCGTCTTCTTAAAATCGTCTACATGCAAACCTTTGGGAACAGGCGTGCTATGCCAGGCCCAGTCGGACATTGTGGTAAAGTTGTCATTAAAGGTTTGCATCCCTGTGATATCAAACCCATAGGCAAAACCTCCGTTCCCTACTTGTGTAGGTCCGGCAAATGGAGGGTCTTTCAGCACCAGGTTATGGCGGGTGACTACTGCTTTGCGGTCAATTGTTCCATACGGCACATGTTGAGCCTGCACAGCCGGACTACAAAGCACCAGCACCAGCAACATTACTGCACAGCCAGGAAAACGGTGATTTGTCAGTTGGGTAGCTGCTGTCATATACCAACTAAA
>DASULB010000348.1:0-3004 GCA_036278455.1 Chitinophagaceae bacterium
CAATATCAAGGCTGGCGAGGGGCGCTTGTTCAGCGATCCCCAGTTGCGGCACGCCGAGCAGGTATGCGTCATCGGAAAGAATATTAAGACCAGGTTGTTCGCCACCAAGGATCCCGTGGGGCAATATATAAAATGTGGCAGTGACTGGATGCAGATTGTCGGTGTGCTGGAAGGCAAGGACATCAATAAAAAGGATATCCGGAAACTTTCCATCCGAAATGTCAATGATGATATTTATATTCCCTTAAATACAATGCTGCTCAGATACCGGAACAGGGGCCTGATCACAGAGGAGAAGGTCAAAAGAACAGCCCGCAGAGGCGGCAACGACCACGGTAATTACAACCAGCTGGACAGGGTGGTGATCAATGTGAAAGGAAGTGAACTGATGCAACCTACTACGGCGGTGATCAACCGGCTGCTGCTCCGTCGCCACAATGGCACCCAGGATTATGAGATCGTGGTCCCCGAATTGTTGCTCAAGCAGGAGCAAAAGACCAAAAGCCTGTTTAACGTTGTGCTGGCCATTATAGCCTCTATCTCCCTGATCGTCGGCGGGATTGGCATTATGAACATCATGCTGGCTTCTGTCTTAGAACGCACCCGTGAGATCGGCCTGAGACTTGCTATCGGTGCCACCAAGAGCGACATTGTCGCCCAATTCGTCAGCGAAGCCATCTGCATCAGCCTGACGGGCGGCTTTATCGGTGTCTTGCTGGGGATTCTGCTGAGTATCCTGATCCAGGGGATGACACAGATCCAAACCATTATTTCCCCGATGTCCATCATCGTTTCGTTTTCTATTTCGATTGGGGTCGGGTTATTTTTTGGAATTTTGCCAGCCAAAAGGGCATCACAATACGACCCGGTGGTGGCCCTTCGTCATGAATAACCTCTGATGAAGCGCGTGCCATGAATCTCCATCTTGCTAAAAATTACACGCTTTATGAAACCTTGCAAATTCTTTACATTTCTGCTATTATTGGGCTCGGCCTTGCGTGGCTACTGCCAAGAAAAAACGGAACAACTCAGCCTGGATGATGCCCTGCAAATTGCCAAGAATCAGAGTGAACTGGCCAAAGGGATCCGGTCCGATTATCAAAGCAGTTATTGGAATTTTGAGGCTACCAAGGCGAGCTTGCTTCCGCAAATTTCTATTAACGGGGAGATCCCAAACTACTTCAGGACGATCAATCCTATCACCCAGCCTGACGGGACTGTCAAGCTGATTGCACAAAGCCAGGTAAACTCAAGGATCGGCGTGGATATTCAACAGAATATTATGGCTACGGGAGGGAGTATTTTTCTTTCATCAGGCCTGTCGCAGTACAGCATCCTGGGGGATACCCGGTATAAATATTGGCAATCCTCCCCGCTTGTCATCGGTTTCCAGCAACCCCTCACTTTGTACAATTCCCTCAAATGGAATTACAAAGAGGCCAAGCTCCGTGCTTCACAGGCTACCCAAAGACAGATTGAAAATTTTGAGGATTTGTCTCTAAGGATTACCACGGCTTATTTTGATCTGTATGTGGCTAAAATGCAACTCCAAAACGCCACCACGAATGTTGTTAACAATGATACGCTCTACAAAATATCCACGGGCAGATATAACCTCGGCAAGATCGCTGAAAATGATTTGCTTCAGGTGGAACTTCAATTGATGAACGCGAGGAACAGCCTGACACAAAATGAGCTTAGTGTAAGCGTCAATACCGGACGGCTAAAGAATTTGTTGGGGATAGTGGATGACAGTCTCCAGTTTGACCTTACCCCCGTTACCGATGTGCCGGTTTTTGAGGTGGATGTGGATAAAGCCATTGCCGAGGCCAGGAAAAACAGGAGTGATATTATTGGTTTTAAGCTCACTGAAGACGAGGCGGAGATGGAGCTGAAAAGAGCCCAGTCCAGCAAGTTCGCCGGTGGTTCTATCTCCGCGAGCTTTGGTCTTAACCAGAGCGCTGGAGGACTGAAACAGGCTTATACCAACCCCCTTAACTCCCAGCACGTCGACGTGTCGGTATCGATTCCACTGGTGGGCTGGGGAAGGTATAAGGACAACATCAACAGCAGTCGTTACAACCTGGAAAACACTAAGGAAAATCTGGAGTACCAGCAAAGGGATTTTAATATCCAGGTGGAGACCGACGTATATCAATTCAAGCAACTGCAAGGACAGCTTCGGATCGCCGCAAAATCAGATACCATCGCGCAAAAAAGATATACCTTAGCCAAGAACCGTTATATGCTTGGTAAAATCAGCATCACCGATCTGGGACTTGCTCAGGGCGACAAGGACAAGGCGCTGATCGAGTTTATTCAGACCCTGGAAAAATATTGGGTGGCCTATTACCAGCTCAGGCGGAGCACCTTATATGACTTTAAAGCAAACCGGGAAATTCAATATTGATGGGACCGTTGATCTCTCTGTCTCCAGAGCCCGGCGGTATCGTGGAAACCCAAAATAATTACTTCCAAAGATTATAGTCCTTGTTGGGCAACCTGAACCAAGGGTTTACGGAATTTCAAAATGTTCATAGGCAGGTTATGGGTAAGGGTGGGTATATTCGTTACATTCAAAAAGAGTGTCAATTAACTAACCGCCTGGGAAGGCGATAGCTTGCGGTTGAAGCCGGGTGAACTCGTCCTCACCACCATAGGACCACCCGCAAAGCCCCAATATTTGGATAATCACCGCCGCGTTAAAGTCGGCATGGGCGGTATAGCCGCATTTGCGGCACTCGAATTCGGATGGAGATTTTCTGTTTGCCTTCTCGATGTGCCAGCAATTGCTGCAACACTGAGAAGTATATCCGGGATTAACAAACACTACCGGTACCCCTGCTGCCTGAACCTTGTAGGTAATAAACTGCCTCAGTTCACTAAACGACCAACCCGAAAACGTAGCACGCTGCTTTTTTCTAACCTTTTTCTTCCCCTTCCTGATCCCTTTGAGATCTTCCATGGCTATGCCACAGTGGGTGCGTTTAGCATCGGCTACAAT
>DASULB010000349.1:0-12364 GCA_036278455.1 Chitinophagaceae bacterium
ATGGATTACCTGGCGGGCGTTTATGAGGGCCTGCTGATCTGGCGTGTTTCAAAAGATGATGCTGAAGACCCCAATGCTTCCCTCTGTGCGGTGACCGATGAAGCGAATCAACGCTATCCCTCCGCCGGCATGCTGGAAAACCAGATGATCACCGGTTCGCTGGGAGGCACATTTCAAGGATACGTTGGCAATTCATGGAGTTATCTGTATACCCATATCCGGGCCGCTAATATTTTCTTAAAACATGTGGATGGTTCCCCTCTGTCGGCAGCGCTTAAAGCGCGTACGAAGGGTGAGGCCCGTTTTCTGCGCGCCTTTTTCTACTCCAGGTTAATAGAAGGCTGGGGCGGTGTGCCCCTGGTGAAGGACACGGTATACGATCTTAATTCCCATGCCAAGGCTTCCCGGAGCACCTATGCGGATTGCGTGGATTATATCATCACGGAACTGGATGCCATTGCTCCTCAATTACCGGCAAGTTATTCGGGACTTAACTATGGCAGGATCACGAAAGGCGCCTGTCTGGCCCTTAAATCACGTGTGTTGCTGACGGCGGCCAGTCCTTTGTTTAACGGAGGGGGTATCTCTACGGATGAAAATTTAAAAGCCCTGACCGGTTACCCCGCTTATGATCCCGGCCGCTGGGACAAAGCGTTAAAGGCCGCCCAGGACGTTGTGCATCTTGGCCAGTATCAACTGGAAACCGACAATACGACGAAGCCGGGATATGGTTTTTACCAGGTATTCCTGCAAAGGATCAATCCGGAATACATCCTTCCTTACATGATGGGACCGAATGTTTATCTGGAAACCTATAACCTGCCGCCGAGCAGAAGCTGGTGGAACGGTTATCACCGTTTCCCGACCCAGGAACTGGTGGATGGATTTCCCATGGCCAATGGCATGCCCATAGAGGATCCCGCCTCAGGGTATGACCCGGACCATCCTTATGATAACCGGGATCCCCGGTTCTATTATTCGATCATATACAACGGTTCTGAGTATTATAATAAGAGTGGGCATAAGCTCAAGCCGGTCTGGACCTATCTGGGTTCAGGAAAAGATGCCATTGTCCCGCTCAGCTCCGGGGGGGCCACCCATACCGGTTATTATTTCCGCAAAATGATGGATGAACTAATCCCTTACAAGGGCGGTGGCAATACAAACCGCTGTCTGCCGGTGATCCGTTATGCGGGGATACTACTCAACCTGGCAGAGGCAGCGAATGAAACGGGGAATACCGCTTTGGCCATGGAGCAACTCATCGCGATCCGTAAAAGGGCGGGCATCGTTCCGGGCGCGGATCAAAGATATGGACTGCCCGCAAACCCTTCCCAGGATGATGCCAGGGAACTGATCCACAAGGAACGTTTTATTGAACTGGCATTTGAAGGGCAGCGTTTTTGGGATTTGAGAAGATGGAAGACATTGATCCCAAAACTGGCCGGCAAATACCTGCATGGCATGGAGATCACGAAGGCCGGTAATGACTATGGCTATAAGCGGATTGAACTGATGAAACATAATTACGACGACAAACTTTATTTGTTCCCCATCCCGCAGGATGAGGTGAGCCTTGACAGGGCGATCCTTCAGAATCCCGGCTGGTGAGTGCTGTTATTTAAGCATGCTCAAAGAGCGCTTTATCTATAATCTTAAATTCGATTTCCATGATAAGCTATACACCTGTTGTCTTGCCTGTCACCCGAAACCTGTTTCGGGTGATGATGGCGCTTCTTTTTTTATCTTTATTCGGGGCCCTGGACACCTCCGCGCAGGGGGGACCGGATACACTTGGAAACACCTCAAGCCCGTTATCACCGTACAAAAGGATGACCTTTTTTGGCCTGCCTGGTAACGACAGCACTTACCCCGTTTTGTATGGCAGGGTGTCGCGGGAGGGGCAGGTAAGCGCCCTCGGATACCTGAACGGGGAAAAGCTGCTGTCAACACCTTCTGCCTTTATCAGTGGTGCCTTTACGGGAAGAATAGCGGGATTGTATACCCAACAGATTTCAGGTGAGCCAGGCAACGATGGGGTAAATATTACATTGAGGGGAAGACAACCGCTGGTATTGGTAGACGGTGTCCCCAGGACGCTCTTTTCTATCGCGCCGGAAGATATCGCATCCATTACCGTATTGAAAGATGCCTTGTCTACCGCCATGCTTGGCATCAGGAGCATGAACGGTGCTGTTCTCATCACTACACGCAAGGGAGAAAAAACGCCTGGATTTCATTTAGACTTTACCGCACAGACCGGCGTGTCAACACCCATAAAATTGCCCCGGCCACTTGATAGCTATGATTACGCGCGTCTTTATAATGAAGCATTGGCCAATGACGGAAAGCCACCCCTGTATTCCGAGGTGGATCTGGCGTTCTATCAAAAAGGCACGGATCCCTACGGCCATCCGGACGTGAACTGGTATGACAGGACCCTAAAAAATCAGGCGCCCCTTAGCCGTTATACGCTCAACGCCGGCGGCTCCGGTAAATCGATGCATTACTTTGTATCACTGGATTACATGAACCAGGATGGCCTGCTGAAAACGTCTCCGGTAAATACTTACAATACCAACACGGGAACCCAGCGCTATATATTCCAAAGCAATGTGGAAGCGCAGCTGACTCCCAGGCTCTCCATGCATTTAAATCTTTTCGGGCGCATCCGTGACCAGAATGAACCGGGAAATAACGCAGCGGGCATCTTCACGGACATGCGCAATACGCCAAATAATGCTTATCCGGTCTTCAACCCTGACAGTTCCCTGGGTGGCAATGTAAACTACAGCAACAATATTTACGCCCAATCGGTACTGTCCGGCTACCAAAAATCAATTTATAGTGACGGTTACGCCGATCTCGGGCTTAAGCGTAACATGGATGATGTGCTGAAGGGGTGGTGGGTAAAAGGGCTGTTATCCTACAACCTGACCTTAAATCAACTGTTAAACCGCAGCAAAGCCTTTGAAACCTTTCAAATGCACGTGGATCCCACCACCGGCGATACTACCTATCAACGCTATGGGACCAAGACCGACCAGAAAAACAACTCTTCCATTGAAGACAGGGACCACCAGTTTTATGTAGAGGCGTCTACGGGATACACCCACCAGTGGAAGGATAATGCATTGGATGTCCTGTTTTTGTACAACATGGACAGCTATACCAATAATTCGGATCTCCCGGAAAAATATCAAACGCTGTCCGCCCGTGTGCAATACAGCATTCAAAACAAATACATGCTGGAGGCGGTGGGAGCTTACAGTGGCAATAGCCGCTATGAAGCCGGAGACCGTTTCGGGTTCTTCCCGGCTGTGGGCGTCGCCTGGAATGTACAAAATGAAAGCTTTTTCAATCAGCATGGCTTTATCAATGCCCTTAAGCTCAGGGCTTCCTACGGACTGACCGGAAACGCGGTGGCGGGATATTATGATTACGTTGACAGGTACGGTGGCGCCACCGGCTATTATTTTGGTACGAGTGTTTCCTCGGCATCGGGAAGGGCGTTTAAGCAGCCCAGGGATGTAAAGACCTGGGAAAAAGCACTGAAACTGGATGTCGGACTGGATATGCGTTTTGCTAAAACCAGGGGGATGTTTTCAGTAGACTATTACCATCATAAGCTCCGGGACCTGGTCCAGCCCAGGGGACGAAGCTCCGCGCTGCTGGGATGGGGATCCGATATTATCCAGAACCTTGGAAGGGATCTTTATTCGGGCCTGGAACTGACCGCTGGCTGGTCCGATCACACCGGTATGTTCAGCTATTACATTTCGGGTAATTTTTCCGTCAGTGGCAGCAAGGTCCTGTTTAACGATGAACCGGATTATCCATATGCATGGATGGGGGAAACCGGTCATCGCGTAGGACAGCTCTTTGGATATGTTGCCGATGGATTTGTTACGCAGGCCGGCGGGGGACCGGTGGTGGAAGGGTACAACTCGGTGCCCGGGGACCTTAAATACAAGGATTTGAATGACGATGGTGTGATCAACCAGTTTGACAAAAAGGCGATCGGCCGGCAAAAGCCCTTAATGTTCTATGGTGTGGATATGGGTTTCTCCTGGAAGCACCTGAGCCTTTCTGTGCTGGTCCAGGGTACCGGTAACCGGAATTTAATGATGACCGGCGCAAATGAATGGGCATTCCAGAATGATGGCAAGGGGCAGGCATGGCAGCATCACCTGGGGCGCTGGACAGCCGGAACCGCCGCCTCCGCCACCTATCCGCGGCTTTCCATCGGTACCAATGTCAATAATGACGTAGCCTCCAGTTTTTGGATTCGTTCAGGGGATTATCTGCGTTTGAAAAACGCTGAAATAGCCTGGTCCTTCAATCATATTGATTTGGGGAAAGTGAAGATCAGTCAGCTACGCGTTTTCTTAAACGGATTTAACCTGCTGACCGCCGCCGATTTTAAACAATCGGATCCGGAAACCCTGTCCGATGTGTATCCCATTCAAAGGGTCATGAACGGTGGTGTTTCCATCAAATTTTAATCAGTTAAAACAGCTATTATGAAATACGGGTATTACTTCACCATAGCATTATTGTCCTTGTTGGTTCTGAGTGCCTGCGAAAAAAATGAACTGTATCCACAGACCTACATCACCCCTGATTATGTTTATAACAAACTGGATTCCAGCGGTGATTACGCCCTGCAGGTCCTGAATAACCTTTATTCTTATTTGCCCGACGGATATAACAGGATAGACCATGTGGTATTAGGGGCGGCTACGGACGATGCGATCTCTTCGGACAATTACGATCATATCCAGACCTTGTCCCAGTCCATTCTGACCGCTGTGGCTGATAATCCCGATGGTGTCTGGTACACGGCTTACCAGGCGGTCAGAAATGTCAATCTTTACCTGGCGCATGTCGATAATGTTCCCATTGATGAGACTACGAAACGTTATTGGAAAGCAGAAGCCCGTTTCATCAGGGCGATCAATTATTTTGAGCTTATTAAACGTTATGGGGGTGTGCCGTTGGTAGGAGATAAGTTGTTCTCCCAGGATGATGAAGTGAATATTCCCCGAAATACTTATCAGGAGTGTGTGGATTATATTGTCGGCGAATTGGATGCGATCAAAGATTCGCTTCGGCCGGACCCGCTGACGGCCACCGATCTTGGGCGCATCAGCAAGGGTGCGGACATGGCGCTTAAATCCCGGGTGCTTTTGTATGCGGCCAGCCCCTTGAACAATCCAACGGATGACCTGAGCAAATGGCAGGCTGCCGAGGATGCCGCGAAGGACCTGATCGATTATCATCAGTTCAGCCTGGTGCCGGATTTTACATCCATTTTTGTCGACCGGCAAAACAGCGGCGTCATCCTGGCTTATCAGCGCGCACAGACCAAAGACCTGGAGACGCAGAATGCCCCGGTAGGTTATTCAGAACCCAATCAGAGCCAGGGGTATGTAAGCCCTACACAAGAGTTGGTGGATGCCTTCCCGATGGATAATGGAATGGCCATTGCCGACCCGGTTTCTGGCTATGATCCGGATCATCCGTACCAGAACCGGGACCCAAGATTAGGGGCTACGGTTTTTTATAATGGATCGGAGTGGCTGCAACGGACGGTGGAAACCTTTGAGGGAGGACGCGACAAGCCAAACAGTGTTCAGCGGCAGACCAGAACAGGCTATTACATGCGAAAATTCCTGGCTGATTATTCCACCCAGCAGGCCTATGGTAACCAGAACCACAATTTTGTGATCTTCCGGTATGGTGAAGTGTTGCTGAATGATGCAGAGGCCGCCAATGAACTCGGCCAGACCCAAACCGCTTATGACCAGCTGAAGCGGATCCGGGAAAGAGCGGGGATCAAGCCCGGCCCCGGGGGCAACTATGGGCTAAAGGAAAACATGTCACAAACCGAGATGAGGGCTGCCATCCACCTGGAGCGTCGTATTGAGATGGCATTCGAAGAACAACGCTTTTGGGATGTCCGCAGATGGAAGCGCGCGGATGCGGTATTCAATGAAACCCTGCACGGTGTGAAAATCACGCAGCACGCGACAGGTGAATTTAGCTACCAGACGGTACCTGTATTCAAGTTGACCTTTGCGCCGAAAATGTATTTATATCCGATACCGTTTACCGAAATATCCGCGAATCACGCCATCGTCCAGAACCCGGGTTGGCAATAAGAAGTTGTAATGATGTGACGAAGTTCCAAAACGTAATATTGACGATCTCTTGAAACATGAAACCAGATTTTATGAACAAATCCCTGTTGATTAAAAGAGGTATGACCCTCCTCATACTTTTGCTAAGCCTTTCAGTGAGGGCGCAACAAAAGCCCACCGGTAAGCCACAGACGGAACAGTACAACGTCATCTTTATCCTGAGTGACGACCACCGGTTTGACTTCATGGGATTTATGAACAAGGGACCGGGATTGAGGACACCTAACATGGATCGCCTGGCCCGGGAAGGCGCCCATTTGCAGAATGCGTTTGTCACCACTTCGCTGTGTTCACCCAGCCGTGCTTCGATTTTGACAGGCCAATATGCGCATACCCATACCGTGGTGGATAACCAGGCTCCCATGCCCAAAGGCTTGATTTTCTTCCCCGAATATTTACAAAAAGCGGGGTACCGGACCGGCTTTTTTGGTAAATGGCACATGGGTAATACCAATGGTATGCCACAACCGGGGTTTGATGAATGGATCAGCTTTAAAGGACAAGGGGTCTACCGGAATCCCATGCTGAACATCAACGGTAAATTTGTGAAGAAGCAGGGCTATATCACCGATCTGTTGACCGATTACGCGCTGGGGTGGCTGGATACCCTGAACCGGCAAAAGCCGTTCTTTCTTTATCTTTCCCATAAGGCCGTGCATGCGATGTTTCAGCCGGAGAAAAAATATGACGGTGTCTATAAAAACATGCCGATCATCGGCCCTCCTTCCATGTACCTGACCGCGACGGACTCCAGCAAATATTACGGCGTGCAGCAGGGGGCCCAAACGCCGGTGAACTACGCCGATATACCGCTTTGGGTCAGACGGCAACGTTATAGCTGGCATGGGGTGGATCATTTATACGACGGTCAGATGCCCTATGAAAAATTTTACCGGAAGTATTGTGAGACGCTGTTATCGGTGGACGAGAGCATCGGCAGGGTAATGACGTGGCTCAAGGAGCATCACCTGGATAAAAATACTCTGGTGATTTATATGGGCGATAATGGTTTTCAATTTGGTGAGCATGGGCTGATCGATAAACGCACCATGTATGAGCCGTCCATACGTGTCCCCTTACTGGCATGGTGTCCCAACCTGATTAAGCCGGGGACAAAAGTGAAGCAGATGGTAGAGAATATCGACATCGCCCCTACGATCCTGGATGTAGCAGGCGTTTCGGAACCCGCCCAAATGCAAGGCAAGTCTTTTTTACCGATCCTGGAAGGAAAGAAAATTCCCTGGCGTGATAAAATATTCTATGAATATTACTGGGAGTGGGCCTTCCCGATGACGCCGACCATATTCGGCATCCGCACCGACCGGTATAAGTACATCTACAACTGGGGCGTCTGGGATATCAATGAATTATATGACCTCCAAAAAGATCCCGAAGAAATGAATAACCTCATTCGTGACCCGGCGTATTTCGACATCGCCAAAAAACTGAAAAAGGAATTATGGGAATGGCTGGATAAAACCGGTGGCATGGAGATACCCTTAAAAAAAACAGACAGCAAAAGACATCATATTCCGTATCAAAATACCTATTAGAAAATACAGGCCATTAAAATGTACCGGGCTGTACCCTAACCTGCATAGCATGATGAATCATCTCAAAAATATAGGAAGCATTGCCTTTACCGCAATGGGGATGCTGTTCGCCACCGCGGCCGCTGCTCAGGCGCCCGCTTCAGCACCCGTCTATCACATTTATGCGGGCAACACGCATGCGCACACTATTTTTTCCATGTCCCATGGTGCGCAATACATCCATAAGCCCGGGTATAAACATTACATGCGCACCGATTCGGCGGGGGTAAGCGTTTCCATCAACACCGTGCTGCGTCCCGACTGGTATAAACGCCAGGGCCTGCCATCAGCGCACTATGCACTGGCCAGGGCAAACGGCTATGATTTTTACATTACCACGGATCATTCACAGGAGGCGGGTTTTCATCCGACCAGCCCGATCAGTGCCGCCTGGCTGGCTACCGGTCACGCTGCTTCGGTGGCAACAGACAGCGGCTTTGTCGCGATCAGGGGGTTCGAGTACTCTGAGAACAACGGCCCTGGTGCGAAAGGACACATCAATGTCATTAACACGGCAACCTATCTGAATGCACTGGAATCGGGGATCGATATTCCCTACTTGTACAGGTGGCTGGATACCGTTTCGGCAAACGGTGACGGACCGGTTGTCGCCAGCTTTAATCATCCGGGGGCCAGACAGTATGATGACTGGAATTACCGGGACGGAAAAATAACCGATATCATCACCATGCTGGAGGTGATCAATTCAGACACCCATATTCACTATCAGGGTTTTATCAATGCACTGGACAAAGGCTGGAAGGTCTCTCCGGTATGTGGCAATGACAATCATGGTTTGAGTGGGATCACCCGTCAACGCTCGCGTACCTTTGTTCTGGCTGGGGCAAGAACAAAAACGGCCATTCTGGACGGGATGAAAAACAGGCGCACCTATGCTTCCCTGGAGAGCAATATTCACTGTAGCTATACGGTGAACGGCCACATCATGGGATCCACCCTTTCCGGCGGTGAAAGTTTCCAGTTTGATATTCGCATCAGCGATCCGGATACCGGTGATCCTAACGACAAGATCACCCGGATCGATATTGTAAAAGACGGTGGCGAAGTGGTGAAAACCTACCGGCCCGATCCTGCTTACCTGGTCAGCTGGCGCCCTGTGATCAGAGACTCCCGAAACAAATATTTTTTTATCAGGGTATGGAATGCGGGCGGCGGCGATGGCCCCCGGGCGGATCCGGAGAAACCGGTTGCCTGGCTGGCGCCTGTATGGACGGGCAGATGACAGCCGCCACCTTTTCACACATACCTAAAGCGTGGAAAATTGTAACATGACCACTATAAAAAGTGTAGCGTTTTTTCTTTTAATTCCGGCCTTGCTGTCGGATGCCGGCAGTTTAAGCCGTGAGCAGGTTGTCCGTCCGCTGGCGGATGCCGCCATTGTCATTTATCCGGATCAGCCCACAGGGCAGGTCAGTCCGCTCGTCATGGGTTTTAATGTGCCTTATTGTTATGCGACCGACCAAAGCTGGCAGCCGGGTGGCCCCATACCGGCGCTGTTGAAAGAACTGAATACCCGTATTCTCCGTTATCCGGCCGGGACGGTGACCACTTTTTATCATTGGCAGCACCTGACCGGCCAGGGATGGAAGGACAGCTGGAGTCCAACCTTTAACACGGCGAAGAACAGTCCGCCTTCGGCTTACATGGACCTGGACGAATACCTCGATGTATGCCGCAGATTAAAAACAGAGCCATTGATCGGTATTAATATGGGATCCGGAATGAAATATAACAGGCTGGCCGATGGCATCAGGGAGGCCCGGGCGCTGATGCTCCATTGCCGGGAAAAAGGTGTGAAAGTGACCTATTACTACCTGGGAAATGAGCCTTATCAGAAGGACGCGAATTTTACCTTTACCGCCGCCCAATACGCCGCTGCCATAAACCGGTATGTACCGGCCATGAAAAAGATAAACAATGACATCAGGATTATTGTCAATACCCATCCCAGGGACCTTACCTATACACGTACCCTGATCAACCGGGCGGGTAAAAACATCGATTTTATTGACATTCACTATTACTGGAAATGGGGGCACGCCACTTTCGCCAACTGGAAATCCGAAACAGTGATGCGGCAGGGCAGGGGTCTGCCTTATAAGGCGCAGCGTCCGTTTTACAGAAAGCTGGCAGACTCCCTGGGATATCCCCGTATTGACCTGGTATCACTGGAATGGAATCTGGGCAGGATAGGCAAGGGCAACCCCGCGCCTTCGCAGGCCCAGGTGGCTTTAATGGCCGCCGAGGAGTTTACCCAGTTTATACAATCGGGCATGCGGATCGCTACCTTCTGGCCGGTATCCTGGCCCAAGCCCTCCCGGTTTGATAACCGGATATTGCTGGATGCGCAACAAGGATACAGACCAAACAAGGTATATGATATGTTTAAGCTCTTTAAAAATACTTTAGGCCAAAACAAAGTCAAAAGCGAATCGTCCGACCAGGCGATCCAGGTGTTAAGCGTGAAAAGCACTCGGGCGGATACCCTGTGGGTGTATGTGATCAACAAAACACCGAAGGTGCCCGTCAGTAATGTGACGATTCACATCGGCGATCCCGCTTACAAGCCCTTCCGGGCAGTCGGGTTCAGCGCGGCAGATGATCGCCCCGGGCCTTTAAAAATAGATAGCTTAGTAGTGGAAAATAAGCGGCCGGGGAATTTCCGGTACAGGATGCCGGCGTACTCACTGGCCAAAATAACGTTTGTACGATAAGGATAACGGCATGGAGGGCGGCAGGTCCCGGAAATTTTTTTTTAACGGCGCCGTATATACGGGAATAAAAATGGTGAAAAGATTCACGGTGATAAAATAGGATAACCTCATGAATAAACGTAAATTTCGGCAGCGCATCGTTAATGGGGGCCTGTTCGTTCTATAAAATGAACCGCCGGCAGGAGAACGGATGCGGTATCAGCAGGGAAGAAACCTGCAAATTTTAAAAGGAAACCTTATTTCATACCTTAAGTTCTTGAATCATGACATGCGCAAATAAAAGAGCGGGTTTTTTAAAAGTGGTCTTAGGAATGCTGATCTTGATGATCACTATACCGGTATTGACACAGGCACAAAAAAGACCAAATATTATCTGGATCACCTGTGAAGACATCAGCCCCTTTCTGCCCTCCTTTGGCGATTCTACCATCAGGACTCCGAACCTGAGCCGGCTGGCGGCGGAGGGTATCCGCTTTACCCGGATGTTCTCCACCTATGGCGTCTGCGGGCCCAGCCGGTCATCGATCATCACCGGCATGTATCCCGGTTCGATCGGGGCAATGGACATGCGTACCGGCACGGCGCATAAAACGGTGCCTTACTTACCGGACTATGAGGCCGTGCCCCCGCCCGAAGTGAAATGCTTTACCGAGTACCTCCGTGCGGCAGGGTATTATTGCACCAACAACGCTAAGACCGATTACCAGTTTAATTGTCCCATCACCGCCTGGGATGAGAATGGGAAAAAGGCGACCTGGCAGCACCGGGCACCCGGACAGCCATTTTTCGCGGTATTTAATATCGGTGTCACCCATGAGTCGCAAATATGGGTGAGGCAGAATAGGCCATTGCATGTGGATCCGGATCAGGTGCCCGTGCCCCCGTATTTTCCACAACACAACCCTGTTATCAGGACAGATATCGCCAGGATGTATGATAACATCATGCAAATGGATAAAAGAGTAGGGGAACTGCTGGGGCAGTTGAAGGAGGCACATTTAATGGACAGCACCATTATCGTCTTTTGCAGCGATCATGGCGGGCCGATCGCCTGGTATAAAAGGGAAGTGTATGACCGGGGTACTCACATTCCTTTTATCGTAAGATTCCCTGATAAACGCCGCGCCGGAACCGCGGATACGGCGTTACATAGCCTGGTGGATATGGCGCCCACCTTTCTTTCCCTTGCAGGACTGCCCATCCCGGAGTACCTGCAGGGGCAGGCTTTTTTAGGAAAACAAAAGGCCGCCCATTCGAGGAGGTATGTTTATACGGGCCGTGACCGCATGGATGAACAATATGATCTCATCCGCGCGGTCAGGGATAACCACTATCAATACGTGCGCAATTATGATCCGGATATCTCCAAATACCATGACAATGCCTATCGTAGCAGCATGCCCATGATGCGGGAGATCCTGCGGCTGAAATCCGTTGACAGCCTGAACGGCCCCTTAAAAGCGTGGTTCTCCCTCAAGCCGGCCGAGGAATTATATGATCTGAGAACCGATCCTTATGAACTGCATAACATCGTAAATGAAAAGTCCTACGCGAAAGTGGCCGGGCGGATGCGAGAGGCTTTGAACAGCTGGATTATCCGGATCCGTGACAAAGGCTTTATGCAGGAGAAGGAATTGATCGGCATGATGTGGCATGGAACTGAAAAGCCCGTGACTGCCGCCCCGGTGATGAAGGTGGCTGATCACCATGGAAACACCATGGTGGTCACGATGACCTGTCCAACCAAAGGGGCCTCTATTGCTTATCACCTGAATACGGATCCCCCGGATTACTGGCATCTTTATACCCGTGGAATCACAATACCCCAGGGGAG
>DASULB010000350.1:0-5254 GCA_036278455.1 Chitinophagaceae bacterium
GATAAAATATCCACGTCAGTCGATTCCTCTCTTTTGAGCCAAAAGGATAGCCTTTCTTTGTCTCTGCCTTATATGCTTCATCAGCAATTTCAGGTACCGCCTTAGAGGCGTTTTTCGGCGGATCTTTACTAATGTGCTTAAATACCGGCCTCATTTGTTTCTCCGACCGCTTTGTCCAAACTACCTTATAACCCTTCTCTATGATTTCTTTATCTGCTTCACATTCATAAACTCATCATGGGTGGCAATTCACCTCTGTGGTATTCCGCCTCGGCCGCCTGCAGTTCCTGGTTATATTCCGCAATGCCCGTACGGGCAGCATTTGTTTCCTTGCTCCTGCTTCTCCGTTCCGTCTTACTGAATAAAGACCTTCGTCATTTCGTGGTAATGATTTTGAAATTCATGCACAGGCAGCCTGTGGGTAAACTCCTCGTCATGGACGCCATGGCAGGAAAGCACTACATAGCTGTCATCTTCCTTATCCGGATAATGGATCATGAAAGGACCGTGGACATATGCCGCCCCGGTACCATTAAGTTGAGGGTCATCGCTTTTTACAAAATTAAAGTACAGCAGCCACTGCTCATTAAGCGGAATGGGGTTGACCTCCTCAGGGAAATACCAGCCCATTTCACCCTCGGCCGACACACCTATCCGTTCCACGCTTTTCCTGTCCACTCTGCCGGTAAGCAATTGCCCATCCAGGGATATCTGAACCCAGTTTCCCAATGAAACTTCATGTATCGGAATCATAGCTTCTGTGTTTTTGTCTCAATATCGGAATAAGTTTTGAAATAATCAATACTTCCCCGGTGTAATGAATAAAAAACTGTAATCCTGAGCATGTTTGACTATCTTTGTCCCCCGAAACAAAAAAATATATATACAATGGCATCAAAAAAGATCCTTGACCTTTTAGGTGACAAACAGGATTCCTTATTGAATCACACGTGTAAAACGATTCCTCAGCAGGGTCTTACTTTTCCGGGTCCCGGGCACCTGGATGACGTCTGGATCAGTTCCAACCGGAACAATCAGACACTGCGCAGCATGCAGGTACTTTTGGGTCATGGAAGGCTGGCTGACACCGGCTACATGTCCATTTTTCCGGTGGATCAGGGCATTGAGCACAGCGGCGGCTCCGCATTCGCGCCCAACCCCATTTATTTTGACCCCGAAAACATTATCAAACTGGCCGTGGAAGGCGGCTGCAACGCCGTTGCATCCACTTATGGCGTGCTGGGAATTATGTCCAGGAAATATGCCCATAAGATACCTTTTGTGGTGAAGATCAATCATAATGAATTTTTAAGCTACCCAAACCGCTATGACCAGACCATGTTTGGCACCATCAAAAGCGCGTGGAACATGGGTGCCGTGGCTGTGGGCGCTACCATCTACTGGGGCTCGGAGGAAAGCAACCGCCAGTTAAAAGAGGTCGCCGAAGCGTTTGAACAGGCGCATGAACTGGGCATGGCCACGATCCTGTGGTGTTACACCCGGAACAATGCCTTTAAGGCGGGTGGCGTAGATTACCATACGTCAGCAGATCTCACCGGCCAGGCCAATCATCTCGGCGTTACCCTGCAGGCCGATATCATCAAGCAAAAATTACCCACGAACAATGGCGGCTACCTGGCAACCAAGCACGGCAAGACAAGCCCGCTGGTATATGAAAAACTGACCTCTGATCATCCAATAGACCTTTGCCGCTACCAGGTGCTCAATTGCTACAGCGGCCGGGTCGGGCTGATCAATTCAGGAGGGGAATCCAAAGGTAAAAGTGATATGGCCGACGCTGTGGCCACAGCCGTGATCAATAAGCGTGCGGGCGGAATGGGACTCATTTTGGGCCGTAAAGCGTTTCAGCGCCCCTTTAATGAAGGCGTTGAGATGCTCAATGTCCTGCAGGATGTTTATCTGGATAAAGAGATCACACTTGCATAAAAGCTGTAATTTTGTACCTTAGGGTAGCGGGCTGGCCCCGCTACCTTTTTATCTGATGCTGCAATGCCGTTTTTGGCATACAGGAAACCGGGATTGTCAGAAAGTCCTGGCAAGGATTACCGGCGATTCGCAATTAATGATTTATTATTATGGCGAAATGGTTTCAACGCATTAAACAGGGCATACTGACGTCAACGGAAGACAAAAAAGAGGCTCCTGACGGCTTATGGCACAAATGTCCCAGATGCAAGCACACTGTAACAACCAAAGACCTGAGAGAGAACTTTTACGTGTGCGAGAAATGCAATTACCACAACCGGATCAACTCAAGGGAATATTTCGAGATCTTATTTGACGAAAAACAATACAAAGAACTGTTCGCTAACATTACGCCAAAGGATTTCCTGGAATTCGTGGACATGAAGCCCTATGCCAAACGGCTGCAGGACGCGCAGAAGAAGACAGGCCGCAAAGACGCGATGACCGTTGGGACGGGAATGATAAACAACCATCCCCTGACCATTGCCTGTATGGATTTCGACTTTATCGGCGGTTCTATGGGTTCCGTGGTCGGGGAAAAGATAGCCCGCTCAATCGATTACAGCATCGCCCACGGGACATCACTGTTGATTATTTCCAAATCAGGCGGCGCCCGTATGATGGAAAGTGCTTTTTCCCTGATGCAAATGGCCAAAACAGCGGCCAGGCTCACCCAACTGGCCGATGCTCAGATTCCTTTTTTCTCGTTGATGACCGATCCCACGACCGGTGGGGTGACCGCCTCTTACGCCATGCTCGGGGATATCAACATGGCGGAACCCGATGCACTGATCGGATTCGCAGGCCCCAGGGTGATCAAAGAAACCATTAAAAAGGATCTACCCGAGGGGTTCCAAAGTTCGGAATTTCTGCTGGAGCATGGTTTTTTGGATTTCATTATAGACCGCAAGGAACTCAAGGAGCGGCTGAGCGATCTCATGGAAATAATGAGACAGGAAAAAGCCCAGGCACCCGCTGAAGGGCGGTGAGCCATTGCGCGTTACAGACCGCTCAGTATCCTATCAATCCCAAACGATGGAAACCAGAAACCGTTCCGCCTATTTTGAATTTCATATTGAAGACAAATATGTCGCGGGGATGGTATTGACGGGCACGGAAATAAAATCCCTGCGCGAAGGCAAGGCCAGTTTTAACGATGCATATTGCTATTTTACCGCCAAGGGAGAACTTTTCATCAAAAGCCTTCATATCGCGGAATATACCCATGGCACGGCTGCCAACCATGATCCGCTTCGGGAAAGAAAACTGCTGTTGCAAAAAAAAGAAATCCAGAAATTACAGACGAAAATAAAGGAAAAGGGATTCACCCTTATCCCACTGAGGCTCTTTATCAATGATAAAGGACTGGCTAAAATTGAGATCGGGCTGGCCAAAGGGAAGAAGATCTATGATAAGCGCGAAAGTATTAAACGCCGGGAAACGGACCGGGAGATCAAACGCCAGATCAACCGGTATTAATCTATTTGTATCCGTACCACCGGAAAATGGATTCCATCTTCCGGTGCGAAAAAGGAATCAGTTTTTTGGGAAGCAGGTACTCAGGCAGCGAACCGCCCCGCTAAACATGTATCCATCAAATCCCTCTCCAATGATGCATGCCACAACAAACTTTTTTCACCCTGAATCATCCCTGGTTACGAAGGGGGCTGTGGTGGGCATCATCTTGATATACTTGTTGTCCTCCTGTCATTCCACCGGCACGAAATCCTCCACGGGGGAAGACTCCGCCAACCTATCCTCCCTATCCGGCAACGAAGCCGGAAAAAGGCAAACCGTCCGGTTGCCCGGCGGCATTACCGTTATCTACCAGTCAAATACGACATTGGATACTACAACATTGGATACATTGCCGCATGGGGGCGTCCGCCATAGCCTGACACTGGACGGGGATGCTTTTTTCTTTGTATCCGGTGATACGCCCCTGACCGTGCATACGGGCATGCTTAACCTCACGGCTGTCCGGGCTGCATTCCGCGTACGGGCGCACCGCGAAAATCCGGGGCAATCCATGGAGCTGCTCCGCGGGGAACTCATTGCGGAAAAAGCCTATCCTTCCGATTACCCTGACACCGAAAGGCTGCACGCCGGAGACATGGTGATGATCAACAAAGACATCGACCTGATGGAAAAAGAGACCTTTGATACCACCGCTTTGGCCCGCTGGCTGAAAGGTGACCTGGTCTTTACCCATATTCCCCTGCAAGCGCTCATCCGCCAGCTGGAAGACTTCTATGATGTGGAAATCGCGGTCACAGGCACACCCTCAACGCCCGCCGGTGGTGACCGCGGCTTCACCGGCAATTTTCACGGCAAAAGCCTTGCAACGGTATTGGATGCCCTCAGCCACCAGGAAAAGTTCCGCTACCGGATCAAAGGGAATCAGGTCACCTTGTCTTTTTGAAGACCGGTGTTTGACGCCCCCGGGGGAGCAGACAGCCCCCATTCATGCCTGAAATTTCAGGAGGTGCCGGTTTTTGCTAAGGGCAGGTATTTCTCTTCGATCACCCCGAGGTGATGGATCTGATGACCAATAATGGTGTATCCGATGGCTAACACCGAGATTTCCGCGGGGCCGCCTTTCCCGCTGCGCAGAAGCATTTGCCGGTCAAAACCCCTGAAGAGTGATACCGTGGACCGGCGCAATACCTTCAGTTCATCCAGCAGGTCAGCCAGCGGCCTGTCATCAGCGGTAGCATGGGAGGCAAAAAGATCCTGATCAAACCCCTGTAAGGGCGTCCGGTCTCCCCGGGCGAAGCGGAGTGCCCGGTAGTCAAAGATCCTTTCGGTATCCGCCATGTGCGCGATGATGTCGTTGACGGTCCATTTACCCGGGGCATATACGGAGGAACCCACTTCCAGCAGCCGGGACAGGTCTATTTCATTTAATTGCCGCACGCTTTTGTCAAAAGCATCTTCCAGGTTGATATCCTCCACCAGGTTGATGTAGCGATCAAAATACGCTGGCATGGGTTGTATGTCTGATTTTTTCATAGCAGGTGATTGAACTTTGTGGTATGAAGCAGGCCGGAACCGCCTGTCGTCACGGAATCGTCCCCGCAGCCATTGCCTTTTATTACATCGTATTTGTTTTTAGCTGCCCATTTCTCCGGTCTTCTGCTTCTTTCATTACTTCTATCCCATTTGTGTCTCCTATACCTAGTTCTACTATTCCTTCCCCACCGGTTTCAACAACAGGTCCTGGAAATCATAACTGAAATCAGTGGCCGGCGAAGCGGCCTTCATCTTC
>DASULB010000351.1:0-14709 GCA_036278455.1 Chitinophagaceae bacterium
CGATTCTGCCATTCCTTTCCCCGAAGTATAGCAATTTTTAATAATATAATTATATCCTGTGGGCGCATACCGTTATGGATTCTCATGGAGCAAAGGTACATTTAATTTCCTGATCGCGATTCGCGATCAGGAAATTAAAGAGAAAATACTTTGTAATTATCTCTCATTCCAATGATCAGCCGGATTTAGCAAAATGAAAATATTGGTTCAAAGCGACCATGTGCCGAATTCCAGCGGACCCCTATTTTGTCAGTAACCTATGAATGGCTGTTAATTTGTTAATGGCTATCGGCAGCAACATTCGGTCTTCTTCAGACGTTTAATCATTATGAATCAAGCACTCATGATCGTTGATCTCCAACGTGATTTTTGTCCCGGCGGCGCTTTGGCGGCTCCCCGCGGGAATGAAGTGGTACCGGTGATCAACCGGCTGATGGATCGTTTTCAGTGGATTGTCGCTTCCAAGGACTGGCATCCTGCACAAACGGCCCATTTTGACAAATGGCCACCCCATTGCGTTCGGGGAACGGCGGGCGCAGCTTTCCATCCCGATCTGGATGAACAAAAAATCAGTATCCTGGCACTCAAGGGAACCGGAGAAAGCGATGACGGTTACAGCGCCTTTGAGGCGACCAATATGGATTTGATTCATTGGTTGCGAAAAAACAGCGTTGATGCCCTGTACATCACCGGCATCGCTACGGAATATTGTGTGAAGGCCACTGCCCTGGATGCATTGAAAGCCGGATTTGGTGTAACGGTCATTACAGACGCCGTAGCGTCGGTGGACGTGCACACGGGTGATCATGAAAAAGCCCTGCAGGAAATGGCTGCAGCGGGCGTAAAGCTGATGGCTTCCAGCGAGCTATAGGCTTGGCTGAAAGCCGTTTTGCTATCGTGAAGATCAGTCGTTTACCCTTTTCTGATGACGGTCGCAACCTCTTTTGCAGCGGCGATCGTCCGGTCTATGTCCTCCATGGACAAGGCGTCACTGATAAACCAGCTTTCAAAGGAAGAAGGCGGGAGGTAAATGCCCCGTTCCAGCATGCCATGAAAGAAGGTTTTAAACAGTTCATTGTTCGCGCCGGTGGAAGATACAAAATCCGTCACCGGGTATTCCGTAAAGAAAACACTCAGCATGGAGCCACAGCGATTGATGTGGTTGATCACGCCTGCCGCGCCCAGAGATTCTCTCAGCCCGTTTTCCAGGTACGCTGATTTTTCTTCCAGCCGCTGGTAGATGCCGGGGTTTTCATTCAACGTCTGTAATAAGGTATATCCCGCAATCATGGCAATGGGGTTGCCGCTAAGGGTGCCTGCCTGGTAGACCTTGCCGGCGGGGGCGATGTTTTCCATGATCTTTTTCGGCCCGGCGAAAGCGCCTACCGGCATGCCGCCTCCGATGATCTTTCCAAAAGTAACCAGGTCCGCCTGGATGCCCAACAGCGCCTGGGCGCCTCCCGTTGCGAGACGAAAACCCGTCATCACTTCATCCAGTATCAGGAGTATTCCGTGATCGTCGCATATTTTTCTGAGCCCTTCCAGGAAGCCCTCCTGTGGAAGCACGCAACCCATATTGCCTGCCACTGGCTCTACAATGATGGCGGCAACCTCATCTTCATGCTCCGTAACAAGATCTTCCACCGCCGTGAGGTTGTTATAGGGCGCCGAAAGGGTATCTTCCGCCACACCGCCGGTAACGCCGGGGACTTGCTGGATGTTCAGGGTAGCCACGCCGC
Source organism: Chitinophagaceae bacterium (assembly GCA_036278455.1). Classification (GTDB taxonomy): domain Bacteria; phylum Bacteroidota; class Bacteroidia; order Chitinophagales; family Chitinophagaceae; genus FW021-bin31. Next base: position 1,740 of record DASULB010000351.1, read on the forward strand.
TGCCGGCACTTACCAGGAACATGTCGGCATGGCCGTGATAACAGCCCTCGAATTTGATGATCTTGTTACGGCCGGTATAGCCACGTGCCAGCCTGACGGCGCTCATGCAGGCTTCGGTGCCCGAATTGACCATGCGGACCATATCGATCCCCGGCACCATGGCAACGATCAATTCCGCCACCTGTGTTTCCAGTTCAGTCGGGGCGCCAAAAGAAGTGCCGTCTGTTACCTTTTGCCGGATGGCCGCGATGACGGGTTCGTATGCGTGACCCAGGATCATGGGACCCCATGATCCCACATAATCAATATAGGTATTGCCATCTTCATCATAGAGATAGGCGCCTTTGGCATGATGAATGAATGGCGGCGTCCCGCCTACGCTTTTATATGCCCGTACCGGGGAGTTTACGCCGCCGGGAATGAACCGGGCCGCTTTCTGAAATAGTTGCTGGCTGTGTGAAAGATCCATGTAAAAATCATTTTATGTTGACCGCTCTCTGCCGGCTGTAAAACCGGCGCGGCAGCGATGGAAAAATCAGTTGTAAAAGTTGTTGAATATTTTCTGTTAATCTCTTAGTGTCTTGCTGTCTCATGCACCCAGCAGCTTCGCTGCATCTTTGGCAAAATATGTGGCGATCAGGTCGGCCCCTGCGCGTTTGATGGAAGTCAGACTTTCCAGCACCGCTTTGGATTCATCAAGCCATCCCGCGGCGGCGACAGCTTTGATCATCGCGTATTCGCCGCTGACATGATAAGCGCTTACCGGTACGGTAACGGCATTCTTTACCTCGCGGATGATGTCCAGGTAAGCCATGGCGGGTTTCACCATCACAATGTCGGCGCCCTCGGCCACGTCTTGCAATGTTTCATTGATGGCCTCGATCCTGTTGGTGTAATTCATCTGGTAGGTCTTTTTATCCCCAAAGCCCGGCGCGGAATCCAGTGCGTCCCGAAAAGGACCGTAAAAGCAACTGGCATATTTGGCGCTGTAAGCCATAATGCCCACCTGGGAATAATTGTTTTCTTCCAACGCCTGCCTGAACGCCCCGATCCGGCCATCCATCATGTCGCTGGGGGCGATGAAATCGGCGCCGGCCGCTGCATGGGAGAGGCTCATCCGGGTAAGCGCCTCCACCGTCTCATCATTGAGAATGATCCCCTTTTCTTTGTCGACAATACCATCATGACCGTAAATGGAATATGGGTCGAGCGCCACATCGGTCATCACCACCATTTCAGGAACGGCCGCTTTAATTTCGGTGATGCTTCGCTGCATCAGGCCGTCAGGATTCCAGCTTTCTGTACCGGCGTTATCCTTCAGGTTGTCGGGACATTTGATAAAGAGCAGGACACTTTTAATACCCAGCCGCCATAGTTCCTTTACTTCCTCAAGGGTCTTATCCAGGGAACGGCGATAAGTACCCGGCATGGAGGGAATCTCATGGACAATACCGGTTCCCTCATCTATGAAGATGGGCAGGATAAAGTCATCGGGGGTCAGGGTAGTTTCCGCTACCAGGCTTCTGATCGCCGCGCTGCGGCGTGTGATGCGATTTCTTCTTTGTAAATTCATTTTGCTTTTCTGTTGCCCTTTTTGGGAGCGCTAAACTTCCAAATCAGCGGGTTTGCAAGGGGCCAAAATTACACCAATTATCCTAAAACAGCGGCTCTCCCCGGGCGCCTCTGTTGTACTCCCGGCTTTTTCCTCAGGCCCATTCCCTGGGATGGCGGCAGGTTTCCAGGAGCTTCCATTCCTCACTACCCGGCGCAGGCTGATAATCATAGTCGAAACGGACGGTCGGGGGGAGGCTCATTAAAATGCTCTCCACCCTGCCCCCGGTCTTTAATCCGAAGAGCGTTCCCCTGTCATGTATTAAATTGAATTCCACATACCGCCCCCGGCGAATTTCCTGCCAGTACTTGTTCTCCGGCGTAAAAGGAATGTCTTTCCTTTTTAAGACGATCGGAAGATAGGCTTCGGGAAATTGATCTCCTCCCGCCTGCTGGAACCTGAACAGCCGTTCAAGGTCCATTTCAGGGGTGGGTTTCAGGTGATCGTAAAACACCCCGCCGACACCACGGGTTTCTGTGCCCCGGTGCGCGTTGTTAAAATAGGCATCACACCACTTTTTGTAACGCGGATACAGCGTTTTCCCGAAAGGCTGCAGGGCGTTTTTTAAGGTAACGTGAAAGTGCGTGGCGTCTTCCTCAAATAAGTAATAGGGAGTGAGGTCCGCCCCGCCGCCGAACCACTGGTCGCATACCTCACCCGTCTCGTCATATAATTCAAAATAACGCCAGTTGGCATGCACGGTGGGGACAAAGGGATTGAAGGGATGGATGACCAGGCTTAATCCGCAGGCGAACCAGCGATCGCCGTCAATGTTGAGCTGCGTGCGCATGGCATCGGTGACATTGCCATGCACGACGGATGAGTTGACGCCCGCTTTTTCAAACACGCTGCCATGCTGCAGGACTTTTGTGATGCCGCCGCCGCCTTCCTCCCGCTTCCACTCATCTGTTGCAAACACGGTTTTCTCCTCTAGTGTTTCGAGGGCTTTAGTGATTTGTTGCTGCAGATCCGTGATGTAGCTGATCCATCTTTCCTTCATGTTGTTTTGTCCGGAATGATCCATAAAATGACTGATGATTTCTTTAAGCGCTTATAATACCAAAATATCCAATCCAGGTGATGTAGAATACCTGTAAAGGTATCCTGAAAAATAAATAGGAAAGTCCTTTGCCATCAGAAGTTCCTTTCTGATAATCGATTCTTTTAAAAGCGGCATTGATATTGGCCGGCAGGATCAATAACAGAAAAATGATCAGGCACCAGGAAACGATGACCCGGTACCCGCTGAACAGCAACCCGACGGCTGCCGCCAGTTCAAAGATTCCTGTGGCCACAACAAAAGCATCCTTGAACGGAATGAAAGCAGGTATCATCATCTTCATCCCCTTTCTGTAAAAGACGTGCCCCATAGCAGTAAAGCACAACATCACGCACATGGCGACATTACCGGACAGCACCTCGTCGGGATGCCCTCCGGTCAGCCAGGTCCCTGCCAGTGACAGGATAAAAGCGATGACAAGAACAATGAGTGGTCCCATTTTTCAAAGGTTGTAACATAGGAAACATTTAAAGCAGCAGGCAACCCCGCAAGGCACTGTGGCTGTAGGATGTTCAGGCTAGCACCACTGCTTTACCGTGTCGACAAACGCCCGGGCATGGTCCACCGGTATGTTTGGTAAGATCCCGTGGCCGAGGTTGGCGATGTATTTTTCCGTTCCAAAGGCCTTTAACATTTTCCGTGTTTCTTTTTCTATCTCCGGGATGGGCGCCAATAATCTGGCGGGGTCGAGGTTTCCCTGTAAAGTCACTGTCCCTCCTGCCAGTGTTCGCGCCGTTTCAGGACGCATGCACCAGTCGACACCCAATGCGCTGGCCCCCGTAGCGGCCATCTCCTCCAGGGCGAACCAGGCCCCTTTTGCAAACAGAATGGTGGGACAAAGACCTCGCAGTGCCCCGATGATCTGCCGGCTGTACTGCAGTGAAAAGGTGTCGAAGTCATCAGGGCTTAACAAGCCGCCCCATGAATCGAACAACTGAATGCAATCGGCGCCTGCGGCCACCTGTTCCGTCAGGTAGCTGATGGTGGTGTCGGTGATCATTTGCAACAGGTGATGGGCGGTATCCGGCTGCCGGAAGCAGAAGGCGCGGGCCTCATCAAATGTCTTGCTGCCTTTGCCCTGCACCATGTAACAAAGGATGGTCCAGGGGGCACCGGCAAAGCCGATGAGCGGTACCCGGCCATTCAAAGCCTGTTTGGTCATTCGTAACGCGTCAAATACGTAGTGCAACCTGTCCTTAACATCAGGCACGCATATACGGGAAAGATCTTCGGAAGAGGTGACAGGCGCCGGCAAAAAAGGTCCCAGGTTTTCCACCAACTGGACCTCCAGCCCCATGGCGGCGGGGACTACCAGGATGTCAGAAAAAATAATGGCGGCGTCCACGCCGATCTGCTCTATGGGTTGCAGGGTGATCTCGGTCGCCAGCTCCGGGGTCCGGCAGCGTTCAAAGAAAGAATATTTTTCACGCAGCTTGCGGTAATCCGGCAGATAACGCCCCGCCTGCCGCATCATCCACACGGGTGGCCGCACGACGGTTTCGCCGCGCAGGGCCTTTAATAATAAGTCATTTTTCAGGGTCTGCATACTGTTTTAAATCTGTTTTTAGGGTAAAGCCGGATTGTTCGTTCCGGGCGTAGTTCAGGCTTTGTCTTTATAATAATTGATGACGGTCCCAATCATGGTGGCAGCGTCCTGTGCCGGACTGAGGATCGCCGGACGCCTGAGGTGGCTGCCGGCGGCGGCCCCGGTGGTACGGCCGATGGCAAAGCATACCGTATTCTCCCCCGGCTGATTGACGGCAAAAAAACTTTCAACGGCGCTGGGACTGAAAAATACGATGCCTTCATAATCCTCCGCCACCCGGCTCGGCGTGAGCGCTGTCTCATACACCACCCACTCATGCACCGTAATTCCTTTTTCCCGGAGTGCTTCGGGCAGAACGTCCCTGCGTTTGTTTCCGCAGAAAAAATGAACCTCCGTCACCGGCTGACGGATGATGACATCCGCCAGACCGGTGGCATCATTACCCCGTCCTTCAATAATAGCCCCCGGAAAACGTGCGGCCACAGCATGTTGGGTAACGGGGGAGAGGCAATATACTTTCCAGGAAGGCGCGACACCTGTGGGCGCCGTCCGGTCGATAAAATCCGCTACCGCGTTGACCGCGTGTTTGCTGGTAAAGACCACAACGGCACCGTCCTGCCCGGCAAGGGCACCGATGGCGGGCATGTCTTTTGATGCAATATGCGGGTGTACGGAAATAAATTCGGTGACCATCAGGTTAATGCCATTCACGGCGGCATGGTGAAGGAGTGTTTCCGGTATGGCCCTTGTACAAAGTATCTGATGCATGTGCTATCGGCTTGTTATGATAGATTGGTGGGCAGGAATTTTAGAAAAACGATCGTCATGGCATTGTTCCTGTCGCGCCGCCGGGAGACAGGAGTGTTTTTATGGATAGCCTGTCTGGCTTCCGGTAATGCCGGCCGCTTTAATTTGCGCTAAAATAGCTGCTCCGCCGCCGGCCAGTAATTCTTCGGCGGCCTGCTTTCCGATTCCCGCCGCCCGGGGCAGGTTTATTTTTTTGGTGATCTCCCGTTTTTCTTTCCCGTCAGTGGTCAATATGTTGCCTTCAAACAAAAACTCTCTATCATGTACATAGGCGTAGGCGCTGATGGGGGTGGAGCAACCTCCCAGCAAGGTGCGGAGAAATGCCCGTTCCTCGCCGGCACAGAGCGCGGTTTCCGGATCGTTGAGGTGGCTGGTGGCTTCGACAGTAGCGGTATCTTCCTGGCGGCAAACCACCATGATGGCGCCTTGTGCGGGTGCCGGCAACATCCAGTCCAGTGTGGCGGACTGCTCAGGCCTCAGCCCTGTCCGCTCCAGTCCGGCGGCGGCGAAAATGGCACCATCCCAGTTGTTTTCCGCTAAACGGCGGAGCCGGGTGTTCACATTGCCGCGCAGATCCACGATCCGGTGGCCGGGATAACGGTGCAACCATTGCGCTTTACGCCGGATGCTGCCGGTGGCGATGGTAGCCGGGGCGTTGTTGCTTAGAAAATCCAGGGATGTTTTAAAGACCACAAGGTCATGGGGGGATCCCCTTTTGAGCACCGCCGCCTGGCAAATGCCTTCCGCCGGCAGGGTCGGCACGTCTTTCATGGAATGAACCGCGATGTCCACCCGGTTTTGAAGCAGTGCCGCGTCCAGGCTGCGTGTGAAGACCCCCTGTACGCCCATTTCATACAGCGGCGTTTTCAAATCAAGGTCGCCTTCACTTTTTATTTTGATCAGTTCTGTGGAGAAATCGTGTTGTTCAAGCAGTTGCTGCACCCGCGTGGCCTGCCAGAGCGCCAGCTGACTGTCACGGGTCCCGATACGTATCACCTTCGTCATGTTATTCCTTGGCCGGTATTTCAAAAATTTCGCTCAACACCTGCAGGTAATTGTCCGCCTGTCCGTTGGCGTGACGCAATTTGCCGGCGAAGACATTGATCATTTTCTGAATAATGCGGGAAGACACCTCATCCATCTTCTCACGGCCGGAAGCAGCATCGATTTTTTGGTTCTTTATTTCATTGAGATGGATCTGTTCCATCTTTTGCTTGACGGCCTGCAGGACGACGGCGTGTTTTCTCATCTGATACCAGTAGAGGAAGTCCTGCATTTGTTCCTCAATGATGGCCAGCGCCTTGGGGATCTCTTCCCTGCGGCTCGCCAGTGTTTTATCCTGTACACCCGAAAGCTCATCCACGTCGATCACGCGCACGGCCGGCAGTGATTTTACACCTTCGGCGACGTTGCGCGGAACGGACAGATCAATAATGATGTGGGGGGTGTCTTTGGTGAAATGCGATTTTTTTACCGTCGGTTCCGCGGCGTTGGTGGCCACCAGGATGATGTCCGCTTCGTTGAGGTGCCCCGGCAACATGTCGTAAGGGGCGCACCGAAGTCCATGGGTCTCTGCGAAAGCGGTGGCGGACTCCAGGGTACGGTTAATAAGCGTAATACGGCCCGCACCAAAATAGCTCATCATGTTCTTGCAGGTGTTGCGTCCGATCTTCCCCGTTCCGAGCAGTAAGATCCTTTTGCTTTTGATATCGGGAATGTCTTTGAGGAACTGCACCGCCGCGAAGGCTACCGAAACAGTCCCCGCGCTGAGCAGGGTCTCGTTTTTTATTTGTTTGGAAACCTGAAGAACACTGTTGATGAGTCTCTCGGTAAAGGTACCCAGTGACTGGTGTTCCCGTGCAAACCTGGCGGCGCTTTTTACCTGCGATATGATCTCATAATCTCCCAGGATCTGTGAATCCAGCCCGGCGGCTACCCGGTAAAGATGCCTGACCGCGTCATTCCCCTGATACTGATAGGCCAGCTTGCGGAACAATTCCGGGTCGCCTTTTAATTCATCGCACAGCAGACCGATCAACTGGCCGGCGTCGCGTGCAAAGCCGTATATCTCTGTGCGGTTGCAGGTGGAAAGAATGAATAGTTCCGGAATATTTGCGGCTTGTGCCTTTTCCAGAATGGCGGCGTAACTGTTCTCATTCACCGCGTACAATCCCCGGATGGCGGAATCGGCTTTTTCATAGCTGATGCCGGCAAGAAAGAAGCGGGACAATGATTTTTGTATGACCTGATCCATGTAAGGAGGCTGAAATTCAAGGTGCAAAGTTACTCGCTAAGGCCCTAAAAGCAGGTATAAACCTGTCATGTATATGTCATTTCTAAACAAAAAAGGAGAAAAGCATCCGCTAATCGCGGATTGCCAACGATTCCGGCGAAATTATGTTTTCAGAAATGGCCCGTTTATGTGACCTTTGCGGAGCGGTCCGCCGGATATTTCTCCGGCATCGCGGTTGAACGGATCAGATAAGCATTAAACGAAGATTAAACGGAAATTAAAACGAAGATTAAAAAGTTAGCGAAAAAATTTAGTTATGAATATGGTGAGTAAGCAACCTGTTCGCCGGGGCATATTATTGATGAATTTGGGTTCCCCGGATTCCACTGAAGTACCTGATGTGAAGCGTTATCTGGATGAATTCCTGATGGATAAGCGGGTGATCGATTATCCGTACCTGCAGCGCCTGTTGTTTGTGAAAGGATTGATCACCCCGCGCCGTGCCCCTCATTCGGCGGAAGCCTACAAGAAGATCTGGTGGCCGGAGGGGTCGCCGCTGATCGTGCTGACCGAACGATTGGGAAAGGCTCTCGAGGAGGAGACCGGCGAGGCAGTGGAGACGGCGATGCGCTATGGCAACCCGCATCCGGAAGCCGCCTTTGAAAAATTAATGAAGCGGGTGCCGGGACTGCAGGAGGTGCTGGCAGTGCCCTTATATCCCCATTACGCCATGTCCTCCTACGAAACGGCCGTGGAATCCACCCGGGAGATCTACCGCAAAGGAAAATATCCTTTCCGGATTTCTTTTACGCGCCCCTTTTACCGGGAGCCCGCCTATATCAACGCCCTTGCCGAAAGCATCCGGCCGTATTTATCAGAGGATGATTACCTGCTGTTCAGCTACCATGGATTGCCCGAAAGACACATCCGCAAAGCGGACGGGTCGGGAAGCCATTGCCTGCAAAGCGGGGAGTGCTGCTTCACGCCCTCCCCGGCACACCGGTTTTGTTACCGTCATCAGGTGCTGACTACCATGGAATTGACGGCTAAGGAACTCGCGCTCACCCCGGAACAATACGGATTCTCCTTTCAGTCCCGTCTTGGCAGAGAGCAGTGGATCAAACCCTATACCGTGGAGGTGCTGAAGGAGCTGCCGAAGAAAGGCATCAAAAAATTAGCGGTGGTCTGCCCGGCTTTTGTTTCCGATTGCCTGGAGACGCTGGAAGAGATGGCCATTCAGGGAAAAGAGACCTTTCTTTCCGCCGGCGGCGAGTCCTATCAGGCCATACCGTGCCTCAATACCCAGCCACTGTGGTTGGAGGTGCTGGGTTCGTGGGTACGCGCCTATGCCGGGGGAGATAAAAGCCTGGTGAACGCCCTTTGACCGGCCGGCTTATGCACAGTTGTTCACAAGTCAGTTTGCGGAATAACCCTTTGAGAGCAAACTTTTTTGTTATTTTACCTCATGAATACCAATTTACAACCAGCATGGTCATAGGAATTCTAAAAGAGCCTTCAGGGGAAAACCGTGTGTCATTGTTACCGGATAGTGTAAAGCAATTATTACCCCAAAACATCAAGGTCCTGGTGGAGAAAGGCGCGGGCTTCCAGGCTTTCGCCGACGACGCTGATTATGAAGCGGCGGGCGCCGTCATCCAGACCAGGGAGCAGACGCTCTCCCAGGCGGACCTGGTCCTTTCCATCAGTGCGCCTGCCGCGGAGGTCTTTACCCGGTCCAAAAAAGGGGCCGTGTGGCTGGGCGTCTATGAGCCGCTGCATCACCTGTCTTTATTAAGGCAATTCGCCGCGGCCGGTCTTACTGTTTTCAGCCTCGATAACATCCCCCGTACCAGCCGTGCGCAAAACATGGATGTGCGCAGTTCGCAGGCCAGCATCGCGGGCTATAAAGCGGTCCTGCTTGCGGCATACACCTATAGCCGCTATTTTCCGATGTTCATGACGGCCGCTGGAAGCATCGCCCCCGCCAAAGTGCTGGTGCTCGGCGCCGGCGTAGCTGGTTTGCAGGCCATCGCCACTGCCCGCCGGCTGGGCGCCGTCGTGGAGGTTTTCGATACCCGGCCCGCGGTAAAGGAAGAAGTCATGAGCCTTGGAGGCAGGTTCATCGAAGTGGAGGGCGCCGCCGATCCGTCCCAGGCCGGTGGTTATGCGGTGGAGCAGTCAGCGGAATATAAGCGGCGCCAGCAGGAGCGGATCGCCCAGAGCGTTGCCAAAGCGGATATCATCATCACCACCGCGCAGATCCCCGGCAAAAAGGCGCCGGTGCTGATCACCAGGCCAATGGTGGAAGCCATGCGATCCGGTTCGGTGATCGTTGATCTGGCGGCTTCCACGGGTGGAAATACGGCGCTTACAAAAGAGGAGGATACAGTGCAGTACAAAGGGGTCGCCATCATCGGCAACTCCAACCTGCCGTCCGCGATGCCGTCGGATGCCAGCAAACTCTACGGCAAGAACATTCTTAATTTTCTGAAGCTGCTGATCGATAAGGATGGAAAACTAAACCCCGATTTTGACGACGAACTGGTCAGGGGCACCTGCATTACCCGGGAGGGAGCGATCGTCAATGACAGGGTGAAAGGTTTTTTTGGTCCTGAAATGAAAGAAGGGGCACCTACAAATGAATAAGACGGCCGCACGCGGCCTGATGGCTTTTAAACATCACGGGCGAACCTTATAAAACAGAGCGTAAAAAACGAAAGTCTCATGCACACGATCTTGTCTTTTTTCCAGCAGAACATCGAGATGATATACATCGTCATCCTGTCCATTTTTTTGGGAGTGGAGGTTATCTCAAGGGTACCCTCCGTTTTGCATACACCGCTGATGAGCGGTGCCAACGCCATCCATGGCGTGGTGATCATCGGGGCCATTATCATCATGGGGACAGTGGAGCCCGGTAATGTGCTGGCCATCATCCTCGGGTTTTTGGCCGTGATCGTGGGCACGCTGAACGTGGTAGGCGGTTTTGTCGTGACCGACAGGATGTTGGAGATGTTTAGCAAAAAGAAAAAACAGTAGCATTTTTTGAACAAAAAAAGGATACATGTCGAATAGCTTGTTGTTGTTGTCCTACCTCATCGGTTCGGTGACTTTTATCGTCGGACTGAAAATGCTCTCTCACCCTGCTACCGCACGACGCGGAAACCTGATCGCCGCGGCGGGGATGTTCATCGCGATCCTGGGCACGCTTTTCTTATACCGTGACGTGGACGGCGCCCATCTGCATAACTACGGCTGGATATTTGGCGGAATCATTATTGGCGGTGTGATCGGCGCGGTGGGCGCCCAAAAGGTCAAGATGACCGCTATGCCGGAAATGGTAAGCATCTTCAATGGCATGGGCGGTCTCTGTGCGGCGCTTATAGGCATCATTGAATTTGATCACCTGGTACATCTTCCGGTGCGGGAATACCTGCTTCTGAACGGAGAGATCGTCCATATTTTATCACAGACCACCCTTTCGGCCGGGCTGTTGTTCATCCTGCTGGTGGAAGTGGTGATCGGTACTGTTTCGTTTACCGGCAGCATGATCGCCTGGGGAAAACTGAACGGGACCATCAGGGATAAGGTTTTCCGGGGCCAACGGCTGATCAACTTTATTATTTTGGGCGGTATCGTCGTGCTGTTCATTTATTTACTCTGCATCTGCCCCCGGCATATGCAATTGATCAACGGGGAGCTGGCAGGATTGAAGGCCACCCTGCAGATCTCTCCGGGCGCCATCATCATCTTTGCGGTCATCGTACTGTTGGCCATTCTTTACGGGATCTTTTTTGTCATGCCCATCGGTGGGGCCGACATGCCGGTGGTGATCTCTCTGTTGAACGCCTGCACCGGTGTCGCCGCCGGCTGTGGCGGATTGCTCTATAACAATCCTGTCATGATCACGGGGGGTATTCTGGTGGGCTCCGCCGGCGGCATTCTCACCATCCTGATGTGCAAGGCGATGAACCGCTCGCTGAAAAACGTGTTGCTGGGGGCCTTTGGCTCCGCTGCGCAGAAGCAGACCGGCGCCGCCGCGGAGCATGATCCGGTAAAGGAAATCACCATCAGTGACGCGGCCGTGGTGCTGGGCTATGCCCATAAGGTGCTGATCGTTCCGGGATACGGGTTGGCCGTGGCCCAGGCCCAGCATGCCTGTCATGAACTGGAGCGGCTGCTGGAAGGGAAGGGCGTGGAAGTGAAGTACGCTATCCACCCCGTGGCCGGAAGGATGCCCGGCCATATGAACGTGCTGCTGGCAGAAGCCGATGTATCGTACGATAAGCTGATGGAGATGGAGGATGCCAACGGTGAATTTCCGACAACGGACGTGGTGTTGATCCTGGGCGCCAATGATGTGGTAAATCCCGCCGCCGTCAATGATCCTTCAAGCCCTATTTACGGGATGCCGATACTGGAAGTGGACAAGGCCAAAATGGTGATCGTCAACAAAAGGAGCATGAAACCCGGTTACGCGGGCATTGAGAACGCATTGTTCTATGAGCCGAAGACCTCCATGCTCTTTGGCGATGCCAAAGACGTCCTGCACCAACTGACCAGTGAGATCAAACAGATGTAAGGCCGGTAAGCGTAGGCAAACAGGCTTTACGGTCATGAAGCAACGGCGCTGAGCGTGGACGACGCCCTTCCGGACATGGCTTCTGCCGGCCCCCGCCTTTCCCACGTCTATTCTTTATTTTCAAATGCATAACGTACCATCATGTCCGCCCTTCCTGAACAATTGATCAGCTCCTTAAGAGGCACCCCCGGTTTTGACGAACAGGCCTTCAGGAAAGTGCATGCCGCGGCGGAGCGGGTGACGTCCATCCGGTTCAACGCGGATAAGTGTTCTCCCGGGGACGGCCCGGACGCGGCCTGTTTCCCGGCGCAGGTTTTCCCTGGACGGTCCATAGCGGGTCCCGTTCCCTGGTCCGGGCAGGGATATTATCTGAAGACGCGGCCGGCTTTCTTTCTGGATCCGCTCTGGCACGGGGGGCTGTATTACGTGCAGGACGCGTCTTCCATGTGTCTTTCCTTTGCGATGGAGCACCTCTGTGACCTCTCCGGGCCCGGGCGGCCTTTGCGCATCCTGGATCTGTGCGCCGCCCCGGGTGGCAAGAGCACCCTGATGGCGGCCATGATGCCTCCCGGCAGCCTCCTGGTAAGCAATGAGACCATCGGTTCAAGGGTGGGCGTCCTGGAGGAAAACATGGTCAAATGGGGGGCGGCGGGCGTGATCGTTACCCAAAACGACGCACGTGATTTTGGCAGGCTGAAAGGGTATTTTGACCTGATCCTCGTCGATGCGCCCTGTTCAGGCTCCGGCTTGTTTCGTAAGGATCCCGAAGCGATCGGGCAGTGGTCCGAGCAGCAGGTGCAGTTATGCGCCAGCCGGCAACGGCGTATCCTGGCCGATGTTATGGGTGCCCTGAAGCCGGACGGGCGGCTGATCTATGCCACTTGCTCCTATTCCCCCGCCGAAGACGAGCAGATATGCGACTACCTGTTGGATACGTTTCCCCTGGAGAACAAGGCCCTGCCCTTCCGGGCGGATTGGAACATCGTGGAAACCACCTCCGCCCTCCATCAGGCCAAAGGATATCGTTTTTATCCCGACCGGCTGGCCGGAGAAGGGTTTTTCCTGGCTTGTTTCAGGGGTGTGGGCCCCGGTGAACCTGCGCGGGCTGACGGGAAAAAAGGAAAGCAGAA